>DASUOY010000288.1:0-5062 GCA_036276395.1 Pseudomonas sp. | reverse complement strand
GAGTCAGCAGCGTCTGTTTGTTTACAGCCTGGCGCCGGCGACCCTGGTGGCACTGCTGGCCGGCTGGCTGAGCATGGGCCTGGCCCCGCAGGGCGTGGAACAGGTGGCGCGGATTCTCAATCAGCAAAGCGCCATGACCGAACTGGATACCCTGGTGCCGGGACGTTTCCAGGCATTGAAGAACGGTTCGCGGGTGACCTATACCGAGGAATTGTCGGAAAACCGCGAGGCCCTGGCTGGGGTGTTTATCTCGGAGAAGCGCCTGTCCACAGACGGTGACAAGGAGCGCGGCATTTCAGTGCTGGTCGCCGCCAGCGGGCGTCAGGAAATCCAGGCCGATGGCAGTCGCTACCTGATTCTGGAAAATGGCTACCGCTATGACGGTAATCCGGGGCAGGCCGATTACCGCGCGATCCAGTACGACACCTACGGGGTCTTGCTGCCCAAGCCGGAAGTGGAGGCTGACGTGACTGAGCGCGAAGCCATGCCGACCCGGCAGTTGCTCGGTAGCGACAAGCCGCGCTTGCAGTCCGAATTGCAGTGGCGCTTGTCGATTCCCTTGCTGGTGTTCGTGGTCACGCTGCTGGCTGTGCCACTGTCGCGGGTCAATCCGCGTCAGGGCCGCTTTCTCAAATTACTGCCGGCGATCCTCTTGTATATGGCCTACCTGGGCTTGCTGATCGCGGCGCGTGGCGCCTTGGATAAAGGAAAGATCCCGGCGGAACTGGGGTTGTGGTGGGTGCATGGGGTGTTCGCCTTGATCGGTTTGCTGCTGCTCTATTGGGAGGCGTTGCGTTTGAAATGGGCATCTCGTCAGGCGCAGGGGGTGGCCCGTGGTTAAGTTGGATCGCTATATAGGTGCTCAGGTTTTCGTCGCGATTCTCGGCGTGCTGGGGATCATCGTCGGGCTGGCCCTGCTGTTTGCCTTTATCGATGAGCTGGGCGATGTCGAAGGCGGCTATAGCCTGGCTGATGCGCTGGGCTATGTGCTGCTGACCGCGCCGCGGCGGATCTACGAAATGCTGCCGATGGCGGCGTTGATCGGTTGCCTGATCGGCCTGGGCTCCCTGGCCAGCAACAGTGAACTGACCGTTATGCGCGCCGCCGGTGTGTCGATCGGGCGGATCGTCTGGGCGGTAATGAAGCCGATGCTGGTGCTGATGCTGGTGGGTGTGCTGATCGGCGAATACCTGGCGCCCTATAGCGAAAACCGGGCGCAGGCCAGTCGTGCCATGGCACAAGGCAGCGGCGATGCGCAGAGTGGCAAGCGCGGCCTGTGGCACCGGCAGGGGCAGGAATACGTGCATATCAACGCCGTGCAGCCCAATGGCGTGCTGCTGGGGGTGACCCGCTACAACTTCGACGATCAGCGCCGCATGCTGTCGGCCAGCTTTGCTCGCCGCGCGCAGTACCAGGGTGATCATTGGCAGTTGGAAGAGGTGGCGACCACGCATTTCCGTGAGCGCAGCAGCGAGGTGATCAAGCAGGCCAGCGAGCGTTGGGATGTGCAGCTGACGCCACAACTGCTGGGCACCGTGGTGCTGGCCCCTGATGCGCTGTCGATCAGCGGGTTGTGGGGCTATATCCACTATCTGGCCGAGCAGGGGTTGAGCAATAGCCAGTACTGGCTGTCGTTCTGGAC
Source organism: Pseudomonas sp. (assembly GCA_036276395.1). Classification (GTDB taxonomy): domain Bacteria; phylum Pseudomonadota; class Gammaproteobacteria; order Pseudomonadales; family Pseudomonadaceae; genus Aquipseudomonas. Next base: position 3,420 of record DASUOY010000288.1, on the reverse strand, counting down.
CAAGGTGCTGCAGCCATTGGTGACTGCCGCGCTGGTGCTGATGGCGATTTCCTTTATCTTCGGCCCGCTGCGCTCGGTGACGCTGGGGCAGCGGGTGTTTACCGGCGTGCTGGTGGGTTTCGTGTTCAAGATCAGCCAGGACCTGCTTGGCCCCTCGAGCCTGGTATTCGGCTTCTCGCCGCTGCTGGCGGTGCTGATTCCGGCGGGCATCTGTGCCCTGGCTGGCGTCTGGTTGCTACGGCGCGCCGGTTGATCCGGGGGTAAAAAAGCCGGCTGCGCAAGCCGGCTTTTTATGGTCTGCCATCCATGGCGGCCACCCTTCGGGCCGTCGCTACGCGACGTGGGAAATGGCTTTCGGCCATTTTCCGTGGGGCGTTATTTCTTGTGAATATTCTTCGGCAACTGCACTACTCGGCTTTCCGAGTAGATGTCATGCCAGCTGCGGCTTTCCTTGTCCCATAGCACCCAGAGGTAGCCCAGGCCCAGCAGCAGCCAGGAGCCTATGGCCACCAGAAAGCGCAGCATCGCCTGCCACAGGCTGATCGCCGTGCCGTCGCTGTTCTGGATGCGCAAGCCCCAGACCTGCATGCCGAGTGTCTGGCCGTTATGGGTCCAGAACTTGGCAAAGAAACCGAACAGGCTGAGAAACAGAATGCTCGAGAGCAGCGGGTCGCCATCCAGTGCGCCGGAGTCCGACAGCTGCTTGAGCTGCGCTTCGCCGTAGAAGCCCATCAGGATCAGCTTGTAGATAAAGGTCACGACAATCAGCAGGGCGATGCACAGCAGGAAGTCATAGAAGATGGCGGCGAGGCGGCGGATCAATCCGGCGGCGGGAAACTCACCCTGCGGGCGCAGTAGGTGTTTCGACATGGGCGGCTCTTCTGTTGAATGTATTAAGGCGGGCCATAAAAAAACCCCTGATGTCACCATCAGGGGTTCTTCAAGGCAGCAGGATTATTCCTGGATTTGGACTTCGTCAGCCTGCATGCCTTTTTGACCTTGTACAGCGATAAAGCTGACTTTCTGGCCTTCTTTCAGGCTCTTGAAGCCGTTGCCTTGGATCGCGCGGAAGTGCACGAACAGATCCGGACCGCTTTCTGGAGTGATAAAACCAAAACCTTTCTCGTCGTTAAACCACTTGACGGTACCGTTCTGACGATTCGACATGTTGTATTTCCTTGAAACTATAGTTGAGGACAGCCTCTAGATAATTAAGAGGACTGAGACTGGTTGCAAGGAGTAATGCGAAGTCGGGCGGGATGTAGCGGATCTAGATGATCTACTGCACCAGGTCACGATTTACGGCGACCCATGCAAACACAGTGAAGGCACTCTACGCTAACTTTTGGGCAAATGCCAACCCCCGCCAAGGCGTGCGGCAGCCATCTTTCGCGCTGTTTTTCTATCGATTTCTGAGTGCCTGATCGAGCGCTTAAGTGTCGCTCGACACTGGCTCATGGCAAGTTGCTTGAAGGGCTTCAGCAACTGGGGAGAAAGTATGGTGCCCCGGGGGAGACTCGAACTCCCACTTCTTTCGAAAACGGATTTTGAATCCGCCGCGTCTACCGGTTCCGCCACCGGGGCACAATGGCGGCGCAGTATAGGGATGGTGTTGGGGTTGGTCAATCCACTTGCGTGGCCAGAATGCACGATTTCCGGTAAGCTCTCCCGCCCTGCAATACGACCCCTCTGTTTATATGCGCGTTGCCGATTTTAACTTCGAGCTGCCTGACGCTCTTATCGCCCGTCATCCACTTGCCGAACGCCGTGCCAGCCGCCTGTTGGTGCTGGATGGGCCGAGCGGCGCCCTGGCGCACCGCCAGTTCAGCGATCTGCTGGAGTATCTGCGTCCCGGCGACCTGATGGTGTTCAACAATACCCGGGTGATTCCGGCGCGGCTGTTTGGCCAGAAGGCCAGTGGCGGCAAGCTGGAAGTGCTGGTCGAGCGTGTGCTGGACAGCCATCGCGTGCTGGCCCATGTGCGTTCGAGCAAGTCGCCCAAGCCGGGTTCGATGATTTTGCTCGATGGCGGTGGCGAGGCCGAGATGCTCGCCCGTCACGATGCTTTGTTCGAGCTGCGCTTTAGCGAGGAAGTGTTGCCGCTGCTGGAGCGGATTGGGCATATGCCGTTGCCGCCCTATATCGACCGGGCGGATGAGGCGGCTGATCGTGAGCGCTACCAGACCGTCTATGCCGAGAAGGCCGGGGCGGTGGCGGCGCCTACGGCCGGGCTGCATTTTGACGATGCGCTGCTGGCGGCGATCCGCGACAAGGGCGTGGAGACGGCTTTCGTCACGCTGCATGTCGGGGCGGGCACCTTCCAGCCGGTGCGCGTTGAGCGCATCGAAGATCACCATATGCACAGCGAATGGCTGGAGGTCGGTCAGGACGTGGTCGATGCGGTGGCCGCCTGCCGCGCTCGTGGCGGTCGGGTGGTGGCGGTGGGCACCACCAGCGTGCGCTCCCTGGAAAGCGCGGCGCGCGATGGTGTGCTCAAGGCCTTCAGTGGCGACACCGATATCTTTATCTACCCAGGTCGGCCGTTGCATGTGGTCGATGCCCTGGTGACCAACTTCCATTTGCCCGAGTCGACCCTGCTGATGCTGGTGTCGGCCTTTGCCGGCTACCCGGAAACCATGGCGGCGTATCAGTGCGCCATCGCCGAGGGTTACCGCTTCTTTAGTTACGGTGATGCCATGTTTATCACCCGCAATCCCGCGCCGCGCGGGCCAGAGGAACAGCTATGACGCGCACTTGCCGCATGTCTTTCGAATTGTTGGCGACCGAGGGCAAGGCGCGCCGTGGCCGGCTGACCTTCCCCCGTGGCGTGGTCGAGACCCCGGCGTTTATGCCGGTGGGCACCTATGGCACGGTCAAGGGCATGCTGCCGCGGGATATCGAGGCGATTGGCGCGCAGATCATCCTCGGCAACACCTTTCACCTGTGGCTGCGGCCTGGCACCGAAGTGATCAAGAAACACGGCGACCTGCATGACTTTATGCAGTGGCAGGGGCCGATTCTCACCGACTCCGGCGGTTTCCAGGTGTTCAGCCTGGGCGCCATGCGCAAGATCAAGGAGGAGGGCGTGTACTTTGCCTCGCCGGTGGACGGCGCCAAGGTATTTATGGGGCCGGAAGAGTCGATGCAGGTGCAGCGCGATCTGGGTTCCGACATCGTGATGATTTTCGACGAGTGTACGCCGTACCCGGCCGAGTTCGATGTGGCCAAGCGTTCCATGGAGCTGTCGCTGCGCTGGGCCAAGCGTTCGAAGGAGGCCCATGGTGAAAGCACCGCGGCGCTGTTCGGCATAGTCCAGGGCGGCATGCATGAAGAGTTGCGTAAGGTCTCCCTGGATGGGCTGGAGCAGATAGGTTTTGACGGTTATGCCATAGGCGGCTTGTCGGTCGGGGAGCCGAAAGA
>DASUOY010000287.1:0-14150 GCA_036276395.1 Pseudomonas sp. | reverse complement strand
CAGCGCCGCCGTCTATGCCGCGCGCGCCAACCTGAAGCCGCTGCTGATCACCGGCCTGCAGGCCGGCGGCCAGCTGACCACCACCACCGAGGTCGACAACTGGCCGGGCGACGTGCATGGGCTCACCGGGCCGGCGCTGATGCAGCGCATGCAGGAGCATGCCGAGCGCTTCGAGACCGAGATCGTCTACGACCATATCAATGCCGTGGACCTGGCCGGCAAGCCCTTCACCCTGGTCGGTGACAGCGCCACCTACAGCTGCGATGCGTTGATTATCGCCACTGGCGCCAGCGCCCGTTACCTGGGGCTGCCCAGCGAAGAAGCCTTTATGGGCAAGGGCGTGTCGGCCTGCGCCACCTGTGATGGCTTTTTCTACCGCAACCGTGAGGTGGCGGTGGTCGGTGGCGGCAATACCGCGGTGGAGGAGGCGCTGTACCTGGCCAATATCGCCAGCAAGGTGACCCTGGTGCATCGCCGCGAGACCTTCCGCGCCGAGAAGATTCTGCAGGACAAGCTGCAGGCGCGGGTCGCCGAAGGCAAGATAGTGCTCAAGCTCAACGCCGAGGTCGATGAAGTGCTCGGCAACCACATGGGCGTGACTGGCGTGAGGGTAAGGAACAACGATGGCAGCCATGACGAACTGACGGTCGACGGCCTGTTCGTCGCCATCGGCCATACGCCCAATACCTCGCTGTTCGAGGGCCAGCTGGCGCTCAAGGATGGCTATCTGCTGGTCAATGGTGGGCGCGATGGCAATGCCACCGCCACCAGCGTGGCGGGCGTATTCGCCGCTGGCGATGTGGCCGACCATGTCTATCGCCAGGCCATTACCTCGGCCGGTGCCGGCTGCATGGCGGCGTTGGATGTGGAGCGCTATCTCGACGGCCAGTGAGTCTGAGAATGGCAAAGGCCTCGATTGAATCGAGGCCTTTGGCTGTCTGCGACCGGCTCAGACCCAGGTATTGAGCTGCAGGTTGCGTGAACTCATGCGCAGGAATTGGTCGCCGGCTTTGACCAGCAGCGCATGCTCGTCCACTGCCAGTTCGATGTTCTTGTGGCCTTGGGCTTCGCTGCGGTAGAGCGTTATCGCGCCGTCCTGGCGCAGGCGCTGGTAGCGTTGGCTGCGCGCCTCGACCTTGAGCGTGAGCATGTCCACATGGGCCACCTGCAGCTGTTCGCTCTGCCCGGTTTCCAGGGCGCAGCGTTGCAGCAGCGGGGTGTGGGTGAAGGGCGAGGCGGAGAGCATGACATGCTGGCACTCGAACAGATCCGCGCGCGGCTCGCCGTTGTGAAACCAGTTGCCGCGGATATCGCGTCTGAGGTCGATGCGCTGTTGGCCGTGGTTGTCCACCTTCAGCCACAGGCGGCGAAAGCGCCAGCGTGGGTCGCAATTGAGTACATAGCTGGCGGCGATGCTGTGGCCTTGCAGGCTTTGCATCAGGTGGCTGGTGGCCTGGATGCCGTTGTCATCGATATTCAGGCGCAGGTTTTCCACGCCAGGGTTGTGCCAGGGCTTCCATACCAGGGTCTGCTGCATCGGTGCGACTCCATGCGCGAGGAGTCCAGGGAAGGCTGGCGAACATGCCGTGGGGTAAGAGGTACACCTTCCCTGGTGTTCCCTATCAGTTGTTGGCCTGGATGATAATCGAGCGCAATTAGGCTGTCTGTCAGCCATCGCCGACAGCCAGCCCTGGGCTGTGCGGCAATTGGGCGCAGGCCGGGGCGGTCAGTCCTTGCGGCGCAGCGGCGTGGTGGCGAAGCGTACGCCGGCGAGACCGGTGTCCATCAGTGCGCGGATATTGCCGTGGTCGCTGCCGTCCGGGGTGGCCAGCACGCTGCGGTAGTGTTCGCCAAAGCACAGCAGGGCCTCCTCCAGGCTGAGGTCTTCGAGCAGGGCCAGGCCCAGGGTCTTGCAGGAGCCTTCGTTCTGTCCGGCGGCGTTTACCACCTGGCCATTGCTGAAGGCGCTGGGCTGGTAGTGGTAATGCTCGGCGATAAAGGCCAGGGTTTCGGCGAAGGCGAAGTGTTCGTTGCGCAGGTGGGCGCGGAAGTCGCTCAGGGCGGTCATGGTTTTTTTCCTTTGTCGAAGGCGGCCTGCTGTTCGCTGCTGGCTTCCTTCTGGTATTTGGCTTTCCACTCGGCATAGGGCATGCCGTAGATCTCTTCACGGGCCTGGTCCGGGGTGACGTTCACGCCCAGATCATCGGCGGCGGCCTTGTACCATTTGGACAGGCAGTTGCGGCAGAAGCCGGCCAGGTTCATCAACTCGATATTCTGCACGTCGGGGCGCGAGCGCAGGTGTTGCACCAGGCTGCGAAAGGCGGCGGCTTCGAGTTCGAGGCGTTCTTGCTCGTTCATGGCGATGCTCTCAAAGGCGGGCGGGGGAGGTTGCCGGCGATGATAAGAGCATGCCTGCCCGGCGGCAACGATCCGGCGCAGGACGCGCCGGGAATCTGTAGCTGTCTAGCGGTGGGCGGCGAGGGTGATCGACACCGACTCGGCAAAGCGCAGGGCATGCAGCTTGTCCACTTCCACTTCGGCGTAGCGCACCGCCGGGTTGGCCATGACCAGGTCGAGGATTTCCTGGGTCAGGCGTTCGAGCAGGGCGAAGCGATTCTCCTCGACATGGCGGATCACCGCCTTGGTGATGGTGCGGTAGTTCAGCGCGTGGTCGATATCGTTGTCACGCACCGCCTCCACTGCGGGGTAGAGGATGGTCAGGTTGATCAGTACGTCCTGCTTGTTGTTGATCTCCTCTTCCTTGATTCCGATATAGGTGCGCAGGCGCAGATCCTTGACGCGGATGCGCGCCATCCCGGGTTCCAGTCGCGGCATTACTTGCTCCGTCCGATCAGCTGCAGGAATTCGTGGCGAGTGTTGCAGGATTCGCGGAAGGCTCCAAGCATCACCGAGGAGGTCATCACCGAATTCTGTTTCTCCACTCCGCGCATCATCATGCACATGTGTTTGGCCTCGATCACCACGGCCACCCCGGCGGCGCTGGTGACCTGCTGCACGGCGTCGGCAATCTGCTTGGTGAGGTTTTCCTGGATCTGCAGGCGCCGCGCATACATGTCGACGATGCGCGCCACCTTCGACAGGCCCAGCACCTTGCCGGTGGGTATATAGGCCACGTGGGCCTTGCCGATAAAGGGCAGCATATGGTGCTCGCACAGCGAGTACAGCTCGATATCGCGCACTATCACCATCTCGTCGTTGTCCGACTCGAACAACGCGCCGTTGACTATCTGCTCCAGCGATTGCTGGTAACCATGGCAGAGGTACTGCATGGCCTTGGCCGCGCGCTTGGGCGTGTCCAGCAGGCCCTCACGCTCGGGGTCTTCGCCGACGCCGCGGAGAATTTCCCGGTAATGCTCGGGCAGTTGTGGGTTCATTGCAGGTTCCTCGCGGCTGGGCTCATTTGAGGTGACGGCCGCCATTGACGGTCAGGGTGGTGCCGGTGACATAGGGGTTGTCGAGCAGGTAGCGCAGGCTCTGGTAGATCACCGCGGGGCCGGGTTCGATGCCCAGCGCCGACTTGTCCAGGGTTTTGCTGCGGTAGTCGGCGTCATCGCCCTCGTTGAACAGGATCAGCGCCGGGGCTATGCCATTGACCTTGATCCGCGGGGCGAAGCGCGCGGCAAATGACAGGGTCAGGCTGTCCAGCCCGGCCTTGCTGGCGCAGTAGGCCGGGCGCTTGGCGCTACCCTTGCGCGCCACATCGTCGCTGATATGCACGATATCGGCGGGCGTCGAGCCTTGGAGCAGCGCCTCGCAGTGCAGGTTGATCAGATAGGGCGCGAGCATGTGCACGTTGAACAGCTGCTGGAAGGCGGCTGCCTCCTGGCCGGGTGTCTCGCTCAGCCAGTCCGAGGCGTTGTGCACTATGGCGCGCAGACTGTCGGTGTGAGTCTTGAGCTGTTCGATAAACGCCAGGATGCCGGCCTCGCTGGAAAAATCCGCCGGCAGGGCCAGGGCGCCGCGTTGTCTGAGTCGTGCAATGCCCTCGCGTTCGCTGCGGTAGGTGACGATCAGGTGGTGGCCGTCATCCAGCAGGCGCTCGGCGCAGTACAGGCCGATGCGTTGGCTGGCTCCGGTAATCAGTATGGGGGCGGCGTTGGCGCTCATGATCGACTCGGCAGAAAAAAGGATGGGTTCAGCGACGCTGCGCCGGGATACCTGACCAGTAGGGCGCGGCCTCGACTGAACCAGAAGTAAAGTTATACCAGCAATATGCTTTGTACAACCATGCGCCCTGTGCGGGTACTGAGGTTGTTCCTGCCTTTTGCCCTATTTCATTGAGCTGCATCGGTATTTTTTGCAGACGAAGGCTGAATAAAATTGTTTTTGTCATGTACAGGATTGGTTTTCTTGTACAGGTATGCTCGCCATAAAACCCTGGCAATTGAGTATCGCCGTGCTGTGTGGGCGGGTGCGCCATGGCGAGGTGCGGCGGGTGTTGTTGCAGCCGGAAAGCCACGATGAGCTCATCGACCGGCCCGAGTTGCTTGAGGCTGGTTCTGGGCTGTGGATCAGCCTGAATTAATGTTTTATCGCGGTGGTTTGCTGGCCGCGCATGCGGCGTTCTTGCAGCGCCGGCTGGCATCCGGATGGGGCAGCCAGTTTAGGTGTGGGCGCAGCCGGCAGAACAGTCGGTAGCCCAGCTCCAGCAAAGGGCGCAGTGCCGGCCAGGTCAGTGGCGCAGCCCAGCGGCCAAGACCGGCTGCGCGCCAACTCCACAGCGTGGCATCCAGGCCGGTGACCCATTGGCCATCGGCAAAGCGGGCATGCAGACGATTCTGCAGGGCTTCTCGGCTGAGTCCGACGGACTCGGGATAAAAGTCATTCAGGCTGATATCGACCAGGCACAGTCGCTGTGCATCGACATGCTGGCGCAGCAGTTGGATCTCGCGGGCACACAGCGGGCAGTCACCGTCGTAATAAAGCGTCAGGGGCCAGTGCGGTTGCCTGTTCATTGTCTAAGTCTTTGTATAGGTCTTGTACAAAGTATGCCGGAAATAGCTGAGTTACAATGTGGGCAACATTTTTTCTGTGATACCTGCGCCCATGTCCGATCACGTTGGTACTGCGTCCCTGGTTTCGAGTGCCCTCAAGCAGGAAGAGCTATTTCCTATTCGCGAGGTGGCGCGCCTGACCGGCGTCAATCCGGTCACCCTGCGGGCCTGGGAACGGCGTTATGGGCTGATCCAGCCGACCCGCACCGACAGCGGCCATCGCCTCTATTCGCAGGTGGATATCGAGTCGGTGCGCAGCATCCTGGCGTGGATCGAGCGCGGCGTGGCGGTGAGCAAGGTCGGCAAGATCCTGGCCAAGAGCAGCTCGATCAAGTCCGCCAGTTCGCCGGTTTATGAAGAGGTCAGCGCCAGCGAGTGGGGCGAGTGGCAAGCCCAGTTGCGCCGCGCCATCAGCGCCTTCGATGAGGTGCGCCTGGATCGCCTGTACGGCCAGATCTTCTCCAGCTACCCGCTGCCGGTGGTGTTTCAGGACATCCTGATGCCGCTGTGGCAGGAACTGTTGCTGCGCCAGGACGAGTACGGCCAGACCAGCGAGTGGTTGTTCTTCGACACCTTCCTGCGGGCTCGTACCTTGCAGCGCCTGCAGGTGCTGCGCGCCCAGGTCGAGGAGCGCGTCTTGCTGGCGGCCTTGCCGGGCCATTGCCGCGAGCTGGAGCTGCTGGTGGCCGGGCTGCTGCTTAGCAGTGCCGACACCGCGGTCAGTGTGCTCGGTCTTGGCCAGCCGCTGGAAGAGCTGACCCTGATCTGCGAGAAGATGCAGCCCCAGGCCCTGGTGCTGTTCTCCAATCAGCCGCCCAGCGATGACCTGCCCAAGGTGCTGTCGCGCCTGGCGCTGGCGCTGGATTGCCCGCTGGTGATGGCCGGCGATGGTGCCGACCTGGCCGAGGAAAGCCTTAGCGGCTCGCCGATTGCCTGCCTGGGCAACGAGGGGCGTTTGATGCAGCGTCGTCTGCAGCAGTTTATGGCTGGCCACCTGGACACCTGATTTCTTCGCTTTACCCCGCCCGAGTTCTCCCGGCTGCGCTCATGCGGCGCGTCTTGCCGTACCTGCGATTTGTCATCGGTTTCTAATAGTTGTACGGGCTGTACAGTAAATGCTTGCTATTTGAGTATTTAGGTTATACAAAAGCTATGCATTTATTTTTTATGTATAGCTTGTGTCCCCTGTACAGCTTGAGGGCTCGGCGACATGACTGAAACTGACAGCCTGCTGGCTGAGGTCAAGGCCGGCAAGCCACGCTGATGGCCTTCAGCGAGGAGGCGTTTGCTGCCTGAAACGACTGCGCAATCCGGTAGCCAGCAGTTCCGCCCATTTTCGGCTATCGGATTTTTTTATCCCTGCTGCAGGAGTTGCTCCTGCGCTTTAGGCCCGCGCCGATTGCGGGTCTTTTTTTGCCGGTCAGTTACCTAGGGTCTGGTCGTTGTTCCTGCAGGCGATGCTGCTGATAGATGAACTGGCGCAGGTGTTCGTCGCTGTCCGGGTCCAGGGTGTGCAGTTGATAGGCCAGCAGGCCGTCATGGGTCTTGCGCACGAAAACGCCCTCGACGGCGATTGGCGTCTGTTCGTCCACGGCCAATACCAGGCTGAAGCTCTGTGGCGCCTTGCGTTGGGCGCGATGTTCAATCAGGGCACCGTTCATCGACAGCTGGTGAATCCACAGGGCGCTGGGCTGGGCATCCAGGGTGTGCAGCGGCAAGGGCGCGGGCAGCGGCGAGCGCCAGGCGCGGTTGACCTCGCCGTCATCGAAAATCTGCGGGGCGCCGAGTTGCAGGCAGCGCACGTTCTGCTCGTCCTGGCCCAGGCGCAGGTCGAAGGTCAGGCGCTGATTGGCGATGTGCGCGTGGATGCTCAGTTGTTCATTGGCGGCGCATTGGGAGAGCAGCTCATCCAGCTGCATGCCGGCGGCAAAGCGCAAGCCCTGCGGCACCGCGGGTTCGATGGCGCCGGGTTGCTGATGCAAGTGGCGCAGAAACGCCAGTTCAGCTGGGGTCAGGAGGGGCTGTTCATGCATGGACAGGTTCTGCGCTGGCTGGCTTGAACTCTTCTGACCACAAGGCGGGCGAATAGTTAGCCCGCGCTGGTTGAGCCCTGCAAACGCGCCAGTTCGGCCTTGAGGCTGGCTACCTCGGCTTCCAGCTCCTTGACCCGCTCCTGGGCTGCGACTTGCTCGGTAACGTTCTTCTGGATGCCGATGTAGTAGGTCAGCTGGTCGGCGTCATTGACCACCGGGGTGATCGACAGCTCGTTCCAGAACGGGCTGCCGTCCTTGCGGTAGTTGCGGATGATCTGCCGGCACGGGCGCTGCGCCTTGACCGCTTCACGGATGGCCGCCAGGCCTGGCTGGTTGCGGTCCTCGCCCTGGAGGAAACGACAGTCCTGATAGAGGATATCTTCACTGGCATAGCCGGTGAGTTTTTCGAAGGCGGGGTTGGCATAGATCAGGATGTTGTCATCGCCTTCCTGTTCGGCCACCACTATGCCGTCGTTGGAGGCGTTGATCACCAGTTGCAGCAGTTTGGCGTTGATCATAAGGCGATTCCTTGGCTCTGCTGGCATGAAGTGGCCGGCGCGTAAGTTTAAGTCAACTAAGCCTGATGCAGGTGCGGCGCATTCTAAAACATCCGGGCGGGCTGTCCACTTGCGGCATAATGCCGGGCTTATCGACTTGCTTCTGACTGTTTCGGAGTTCTGCATGAAAATCGCCATCCTTTCCGGTTCGGTGTACGGCACCGCCGAGGAAGTTGCCCGCCACGCCGAGCGCTTGCTCAAGGCCGCCGGCCATGAGGCCTGGCATAACCCGCGCGCCAGCCTGGCGGATATTCAGGCCTTTGCTCCCGAGGCTTTTCTGGCCGTGACCTCGACCACCGGCATGGGCGAACTGCCGGATAACCTGCAGCCGCTGTACTTCGCCATCCGTGACCATCTGCCGGCCTGGAGCGGGCTGCCGGGCGGGGTGATTGCATTGGGCGATTCCAGCTATGGCGATACCTTCTGCGGCGGCGGCGAACTGGTGCGCGAGTTGTATGCCGAGCTGGGCATTCGCGAGGTGCAGGAGATGCTGCGCCTGGACAGCAGCGAAAGTGTGACCCCGGAAAGCGACGCCGAGCCTTGGCTGGCCGACTTTATCGCGGCGTTGCAAGGCTGAAACACCGGCTACCCATTACTGCTTGAGCGCAAAGGCTGCGGCCAATGCGCGGTACTGACTGACCCGCAAGGCCAGCAAGCTGGCCGCCAGGGCAACTTCGCTTTTGCTGCGCCCTCGCTAGACTCTCGGCACGCCATAACAACAAATGCCGAGGTGTATGCCATGACCGTTGCCCAAGCTCTGCCCAGTCTCAAGGACCAGGTGTCCGCCACCGAATGGCAGACCCGCGTGGACCTCGCCGCCTGTTACCGGCTGATCGCCCTGTATGGCTGGGATGACCTGATCTTTACCCATATCTCGGCCAAGGTGCCGGGCTGCGATGAGTTCCTGATCAACCCCTACGGCCTGATGTTCCACGAGATCACCGCCTCCAGCCTGGTGAAGATCGACCTGGCCGGCAACAAGCTGATGGACAGCCCCTTCGATATCAACCCGGCCGGCTACACCATCCACAGCGCCGTGCACGAGGTGCGCCACGACGTCGGTTGCGTGCTGCATATCCACACCGCCGCTGGCATTGCCGTGTCGGCGCAGAAGCAGGGCTTGCTGCCACTGTCGCAGCAGTCGCTGTTCGTCCTCGCCAGCCTGGCCTACCACGGTTATGAAGGCGTGGCCCTGAACCATGACGAGAAGTCGCGGTTGCAGGCGGACCTGGGCGAGAAGAACTTTATGATCCTGCCCAACCACGGCCTGCTTACGGCGGCCGGCAGCATCGCCGATGCGTTTCTGATGATGTTTATCCTGCAGCGCGCCTGCGAGATCCAGGTGATGGCGCAGAGCGGCGGCAGTGAACTGATCCATATCCCGCAGCAGATTCTCGATGGCGCCAAGGCCATGGTCGCCGGCGTGATGAGAAGCCCCCAGGGCATGGGCGGCGCGTTGCCCTGGCCGGCGCTGCTGCGCAAGCTCGATCAGCAGATGCCGGGCTACGCCGCATGAGCACGCTGCCCGGTATCGCCCTGGCGGATTGGCGCGCCCAGGGCCAGGGTTTCAGTTTTCGCGGCCATGCCATGCGCTACTGGACGGCGGGCGCGGCGAATGCCGAGCCGCTGCTGTTGATCCATGGTTTTCCCACTGCCAGTTGGGATTGGCACTATCTGTGGACGCCCTTGGCCGAGAAATACCGGCTGATCGCCTGCGATATGCTCGGTTTCGGTTATTCGGCCAAGCCACGCGGCCATACCTACAGCCTGCTGGAGCAGGCCGACCTGCAGCAGGCGCTGCTGGCGCACCTGGGTGTCGAGGGCCACGTGCACGTGCTGGCCCATGACTATGGCGACAGCGTCGCCCAGGAGCTGCTGGCGCGGCATCACGAGCAGCGCATCCAGCTGGCCAGCTGCGTGTTCCTCAATGGTGGCCTGTTTCCCGAGACCCATCACCCGGTGCTGGTGCAAAAACTCTTGCTCAGCCCACTCGGCCCGCTGATTGGCCGCTTGTTCAGTCGGCACAAACTGGCGGCCAACTTCGCCAAGATCTGCGGCCCGCAGAGCCAGCCTAGCCCCGCCGAGCTGGATGACTTCTGGAGCCTGATCACCCACAACGACGGCCCGGCGGTGATGCACCGGCTGATCCGCTATATGCCGGAGCGCCGGGTGCAGCGTGAGCGCTGGCTGGCGGCGATGCAGCAGGGCGGGGTGGCGCTGCGCCTGATCGACGGCGCGGTGGATCCGATTTCCGGCGCGCATATGCTGGCGCGCTACCGTGAGCTGATCCCCCAGGCCGATACTGTGGCGCTGCAAGGCATCGGCCATTACCCGCAGACCGAGGCGCCGGCCCTGGTTTTGCAGCATTATCTGGCCTTCCGTCAGGCCCTGGAGCAGCAAGGATGAACAGACGACAAGTATTGCGCCTAGGCGCCCTGGGCAGCGTGGCGCTGGCTGGGGCCGGCTTCTGGGCCTTGTCCGCAGGCGTTGCGCCCGGTGCGCTGAGCCTTGCGGGCGCCCAGCAGGTGCTGGCGGGGTTGGCGACCAAGCAGCTGGTCAGCCTCAAGGGCTGGAGCCCGGCCGAGGTGTTCAATCACTGCGCGCAAAGCATCGAATACTCCATCGGCGGCTATCCGGAGCTTAAGCCCGAGTGGTTTCGCGCCAGCGTCGGGCCGCTGGCGTTCAGCGCCTTCGCCGCCCGTGGGGCCATGCAGCATGCCCTGGATGAGGCCATTCCCGGCGCCGCCGCGCTCGATCAGCCGGCCAGCCAGGCCGAGGCCTTGCAGCGCCTGCAGCGGGCCTTTGCCGAGTTCGCCGCCTACCAGGGCGAGTTGCAGCCGCACTTTGCTTACGGGGCGCTTAGCCACGCCGATTACGCCCAGGCCCATGTGCTGCATCTGTATAACCACCTAAGCCTGATTCGCCCGGTCTGATTATCCTGCTGCCTTATCGGCCAGTATTCAGCTGCGTCCCGGTTTGTTGTGGTGAGGGCGGCGCTGCCGGACACTCGGGCTTATTGTTAATCTGCCGAGGAACTGCTGCATGAGCGACGCCATCCGTTTTCAAGATCAGGTAGTCATAGTCACCGGTGCTGGCGGTGGCCTGGGCCGCGCCCATGCCCTGCTGTTCGCCAAGCACGGGGCCAAGGTGGTGGTTAACGATCTGGGCGGCAGCACCCACGGCGAAGGCGCCAACTCCTCGGCTGCCGACAAGGTGGTCGCGGAAATCCGCGCCGCTGGCGGCACTGCGGTGGCCAACCATGATTCGGTAACCGACGGCGAGAAGATCGTGCAATGCGCCCTGGACAACTTCGGCCGCATCGATGTGGTGGTCAACAACGCCGGCATCCTGCGCGACAAGACCTTCCACAAGATGGAAGACGCCGACTGGGATCTGGTCTACAAGGTTCACGTCGAAGGCGCCTACAAGGTGACCCGCGCGGCCTGGCCGCATATGCGCGAGCAGAACTACGGGCGGATCATTTTCACCGCCTCCACCTCGGGCATCTACGGCAACTTTGGCCAGTCCAACTACGGCATGGCCAAGCTCGGCCTGTACGGTCTGACCCGCACCCTGGCCATCGAAGGACGCAAGAACAATATCCTGGTCAACGCCATCGCCCCCACCGGCGGCACGCGCATGACCGAAGGCCTGATCCCGCCGCAGGTGTTCGAGCAGCTCAAGCCCGAGCTGGTCAGCCCGCTGGTGGTCTACCTGGCCAGCAACAGCTGTGAGGAAACCTCCGGTCTGTTCGAAGTCGGCGGCGGCTGGATTGGCAAAACCCGCTGGGAACGCAGCCTGGGCGCCGGCTTCGACCCGCGCGTCGGCTTCAGCCCGGAAGATGTGGCCGCCAGCTGGCAGCAGATCTGCGACTTCGAAGGCGCCGCCCACCCGGCGGACAACCTCGAGGCGCTGAAAGAGATGATGGCCCACCTGCAGAAATACGCGCTCTGATCCTTAGCGCTTGAGGCGAAGGCCGGCTAAATGCCGGCCTTTTGCTTTTTAAGGCGCCCACTGCTGAGTGCGAATTGGCTGTCGTCGTAGGATGCGCCGCGCGCACCAAGCGTCGGCAAGCTGCGCTGGTGCGCTGGTGCGCTGGTGCGCACGGCGCACCCTACGGTCGCTTAGCTTTTGCCGGGAATACCGTACTTACGCAGGCGCATGGCGATGGCGCTGTGCGAGGTGTGCAGGCGCGCGGCCAGTTGGCGGCTGGAGGGGTGGCTGGGGTAGAGCTTGGCCAGCAGGGCTTTCTCGAACTCGGCCACGGCCGCCTCCAGGCTGGCGACTTCCCCCTCGGCCTGCTGTGCGGCCACCGCGGTGCCGGCGATATCTAGATCGTCGATCTGCACCAGATTGCTTTCGCAGATGGCGGCGGCGCGGAAGATCACGTTCTGCAGCTGGCGCACATTGCCCGGCCAGCGGTTGCCCAGCAGCGCCGGATAGGTTTCCGGCGTCAGCCGGCAGGGCAGGCGCTGGATCTGTGCGCAGGCCTGCTGCATAAAGTGCCGCGCCAGCAGCAGGATGTCCTGGCCGCGCTCGCGCAGCGGCGGCACTTCCAGCTTGAGCACGTTGAGGCGGTAGAACAGGTCTTCGCGGAACGCGCCTTCGCCGACCATCTTCTCCAGGTCGCGGTGGGTGGCGCTGAGGATGCGCACATTGACCTTGACCTCGCTCTGCCCGCCGACCCGGCGGAAGCTGCCGTCGCTCAAGAAACGCAGCAGCTTGGCCTGCAGGTAGGGCGACATCTCGCCGATTTCATCGAGAAACACCGTGCCCTGGTTGGCCAGCTCCAGCAGCCCCGGCTTGCCGCCGCGCTGAGCGCCGGTAAAGGCCCCTGGGGCGTAACCGAACAGTTCGCTTTCGGCGAGGTTCTCCGGCAATGCCGCACAGTTCAGCGCGAGAAACGGTGCGGTACGCCGTGTGCTGATGGCATGACAGGCGCGTGCCACCAGCTCCTTGCCGGTGCCGGTTTCGCCCTGGATCAGCAGCGGCGCATCTAGGGTGGCGACGCGCTGGGCGCGGGTTTTCAGGCTGCGGATCGGCGCGGAGTCGCCGAGCAGCGAGTCGAACCCCTCGGCGTGATCATGGTGCAGCGCCGCCAGGCGTTCGCCGATACGGCTCGGCGCATACAGGCTGAGCAGGCCGCCAGCCAAGTGCCGAGCGCTGCCGTCCACACCTTCGGTTATCGGTTGCGCATCCAGCAGCAGGGCCTGGCCCTTGAGGGTGACCTCGCGCATCGGCAGGCGAAAGCCCTGTTCCAGCAGCGCCTGGTGCAGGTCGTTGTCGGCGAACAGCTCGCCGATGCCCAGGCCTTCGGGTTGCTGGCCACAGAGTTCGATCAGCGCCGGGTTGGCCAGCAACACACGGCCCTGGCTGTCAACCGCCAGCACCGGATCGGTCATGGCCGCGAGCAGGGCGTCGAGTTGCAGATGGCGGCGCTGGCCGGGGAGGATGTCGACTATGGTCACCGCCTGCACGCCACGCACCTTGAACAGCGCCTCGCGCAGCTCGTCGAGTACCTCGGGGCTCAGGGTCGGCGCGTCGATATAGACGTTGGGCGGCACCATCTCCACCGCATCCAGGTTGAGATTGCGCCCGCCCAGCAGGGCCAGCACTTCCTGGGTGATGCCGACACGGTCGATAAAGGTGACGTGAATACGCATGGCGGTCGCAGTGGCGGATAAACAGGGGCGCCAGTATGCCCGGTCTGCGCGCCTTAGTTAACCGAGCGTGGCTTAGCCGCAGGTCAGGCGAATGATCACTTCGCTCTCATCGATATCGATATTCAGGCGCTGCGGGTTGTAATCCATGGTGGCGGCGTCACCGGGGGCGAGTACGCGAACGAGCTTGGCGTTGGCCTGGCGCTGCACCTGCTCGATCAACTCGGCGCTGGCGTCCTGGCCGAGCACGCCTTGCAGGTTTTCGACATTGCAGTCGCCGCTGATCTCGGCAACTGGCTGCTCTGCTGGTTGCGAGCTGCAACCGGCCAGCAGGGTGAACAGGCTTAGGCTGGCGAGGTGGTGACGAAGAGCCATGGTCTATTTCCTTGTCTGGGTAAATCAAATCCAGCCTAGCAGCCGGGTGCGCTGTAGCTCAACGCAGGGCTGGCAAATCAGCCCAGGTTGCTGCATCAGCATTTCCGCAAGCCCGGACAACTTCCCTACAATCGAGTTTTTCCCCAGAGAAGGAGGTCCTGTGCAAGCGGTGATCTCGATTCAACAGCTGAGCAAGACCTACGCCAGCGGCCATCCGGCGCTGCAGGACATCAATCTGGATATTCGCCAGGGCGAGATCTTTGCGCTGCTCGGCCCCAACGGCGCGGGCAAGACCACCCTGATCAGCATTATCTGCGGCATCGTCAATCCGGGCGCCGGAAGGGTGTTGGTGGGGGGCAAGGACATCATCAAGGACTACCGCGCGTCCCGTTCGCAGATCGGCCTGGTGCCCCAGGAGCTGGTCAGCGATGTGTTCGAAACCGTCTGGGCCACGGTGAAGTTCAGTCGTGGCCTGTTCGGTAAGAAGCCCGATGCGGCCTATCTGGAGCA
>DASUOY010000286.1:0-2981 GCA_036276395.1 Pseudomonas sp. | reverse complement strand
GACGCGGCGCAGCTCGGCCAGGTAGTCATCACGGTTGCCATGGCGGCGATTGACCCGCAGGATCAGCGGCGGATGGGCATTGTTGGCGGCGCAGATGGCCTGCCAGTGCTCGGGCCATTCGGCCTTCAGGCGCTTCTGCAGCCAGCGCGGGTGGGCGCTGTGCAGCACCGGGTCGCGTTCCAGGCTGGCGATAATGCTCTCGCCGTCGCGCTGGGCATTGCGCAGCACGGCATTGAGCAGGCCCTTGAGCGAGGGTTTTTTCAGTTTGTCGACGCAGGCCACCGTCTCGCCGATGGCGGCATGGGCCGGGATGCGCGTGTAGAACAGCTGGTACAGGCCGATCAGCAGCAGCGCCTCGACATCGCGGTCGGCGGCCTTGAAGGGTTTCTGCAGGAGTTTTTCCGCGATCAGGGCCAGGCGCGGCTGCCAGCGGGCGGTGCCGAAGGCCAGGTCCTGGGCCAGGCCACGATCGCGCGCCTCGACCTTGTCCAGCAGTGGCGGCAGGCTGCTGCCCAGGGAAGCCTTGCCGGCCAGTACGCTGGCCAGGGCGCGGGCGGCGGCGAGACGTGGATTCATGCGCCCAACACCAGGCCAGGGGCAAACTGCTCGCGGCGGCTGTTGTACAGATCACTGAAGGCCAGCGCCTTGCCGCCCGGCAATTGCAGGCGGGTCAGACGCAGCGCACCGATGCCGCAGGCCACGGTCAGCCCGTCCTTGCTGGCGGCGAGAATCTGTCCCGGCAGGCCTTGGCCATCGGCCAGTTGCGCGGCGAGGACTTTCAGCGGTTCGCCATTAAGCGTGCTATGGCAGATCGGCCAGGGGTTAAAGGCACGCACCAGGCGTTCCAGCTCCACAGCAGGACGAGCCCAATCCAGGCGCGCTTCATCCTTGTTCAGCTTGTGCGCGTAAGTCGCCAGGCTATCGTCCTGCACCTCGCCCCTGAGCGTGCCGGCGGCCAGGCCGCCAATTGACTCGATCACCGCCTGTGGGCCGAGCGCGGCCAGGCGGTCGTGCAGGCTGCCGCCGGTATCCTCGGCAGTAATAGGCGTGCTGACTTTCAGCAGCATCGGCCCGGTATCCAGGCCGGCTTCCATCTGCATCACGGTGACGCCCGACTCGGCATCACCGGCTTCGACCGCACGCTGGATCGGTGCGGCGCCACGCCAGCGTGGCAGCAGGGAGGCGTGACTGTTGATGCAGCCCAGGCGCGGCACGTCCAGTACGAGCTGCGGCAGGATCAGACCGTAGGCCACCACCACCATCAGGTCCGGCTTGAGCGCCGCTAGTTCGGCCTGAGCGGCCGGATCGCGCAGGGTCTGCGGCTGGTACACGGGGATCTCGTGCTGCAGGGCGAGCTGCTTGACCGGGCTGGGCGTGAGTTTCTGCCCGCGTCCGGCGGGGCGATCCGGCTGGCTGTAGACGGCAATGATCTGGTGAGGGGTATCGAGCAGGGCCTTGAGGTGTTCTGCGGCGAATTCGGGGGTGCCGGCAAAGACAATGCGCAAAGACTCAGACATGGATTCTCACTGCTAAAAAGAAAAAGGCTTGCCGCGGCAAGCCTTTGAAGGTGTGGCTCAAGCCTGCTGGCGATGTTGCTTTTCCAGCTTCTTCTTGATGCGGTCACGTTTGAGCGTAGACAGGTAATCGACGAACAGCTTGCCGTTGAGGTGGTCGCATTCGTGCTGGATGCACACGGCGAGCAGGCCTTCGGCGATCAGTTCATAGGGCTGGCCATCACGGTCCAGGGCCTTGATCTTGACCTTTTGCGGGCGGTCGACGTTTTCGTAGAAGCCCGGCACCGACAGGCAGCCCTCCTGGTACTGATCTGTCTCGTCGGTCAGCGGTTCGAACTCGGGGTTGATAAACACCCGCGGTTCGGACTTGTCTTCGGAGAGATCCATCACCACCAGACGCTTGTGCACATTGACCTGGGTCGCGGCCAGGCCGATGCCGGGGGCGTCGTACATGGTTTCAAACATGTCATCGATCAACTGGCGCAGGGCGTCATCGACCACGTCCACCGGTTTGGCGATGGTGCGCAGGCGTGGATCGGGGAATTCTAGGATATTCAGGATCGCCATATGCGTTTGTGATGCACTTGTGGAATAAAGTCAAAATCCGCTGCTAAGATGATGAGCAGCATTGGAAAAACGGCTTCAGGCCGCGTTCCCACTGGGTTCAGTCGCGGCGCTAGGGCGCTTCACGTGAAGACACATAATAAAGGGATTCACCGCATGAGGAAATCACTACTCGCCCTGCTGCTGCTTGCCGCAGGCGGCCTGGCCCAGGCTGACGTGCAACTCAAAGACGGTCACCCGGACCGTTACACCGTAGTCAAGGGCGATACCCTGTGGGATATCTCCGGCAAGTTCCTCAGCGAACCCTGGAAGTGGCCGGAAATCTGGCACGCCAATCCCCAGGTGGAAAACCCCCATCTGATCTATCCAGGCGACCAACTCAGCCTGGTGTATATCGACGGCCAGCCACGCCTGATGCTTAACCGCGGCGAGTCCCGCGGCACGATCAAGCTGTCGCCACAAGTGCGCAGCACGCCGATGGCCGAAGCCATTCCGACCATTCCGCTGGAGGCGATCAACAGCTTCCTGCTCTCCAACCGCATCGTCGATACCCCGGAACAGTTCAGCGGCGCGCCCTACATAGTCGCTGGCAACGCCGAGCGGGTGGTCAGCGGTGTCGGTGATCGCATCTATGCCCGCGGCAGCTTCGATGAGGCCGCTCCAGTTTATGGCATCTTCCGCCAGGGCAAGACCTACCTCGACCCGGATACCAAGGAGTTTCTCGGGATCAACGCCGATGATATCGGCAGCGGCGAAATAGTAGCCGAGGAAGGTGATGTCGGCACCCTGGCACGGACCCGTACGACCCAGGAAGTGCGCCTGGGCGACCGCCTGTTCGCCACCGAAGAACGCTCGATCAACTCGACCTTTATGCCAAACGCGCCGGCCAGCGAGATCAATGGC
>DASUOY010000285.1:0-4661 GCA_036276395.1 Pseudomonas sp. | reverse complement strand
TCAGCGATGTCTGGTGGTGGGCGATGCTATTTTGATTGGCGTGAATTGAAGCTATCAGCCAGCCCTCAGAATCTCCCAGAATTCACCCATGCCAAAACGAGATTTTCCGGCTTTTCTCTGTAGCTTCACTACACAACCAGCCTGCGTTGGACTCTGTACCTATACCTAACAGCCTGATCAAAAAAGAAAAACCCCGGCGCTAGGCCGGGGTAGTTTCTGATTTTGGCATGCCAATAACTCGCACAAACATGCCAATTAATCTGCCCATCGACAACAGCCTTAGAAGTCCAGGTTGGACACCGCCAGGGCGTTGGTCTCGATAAAGTCGCGGCGCGGTTCTACGGCGTCGCCCATCAGGGTATTGAAGATCTGGTCGGCGGCGATCGCGTCTTCGATACGCACCTTGAGCATGCGGCGCACTTCCGGGTCCATGGTGGTTTCCCAGAGTTGGTCCGGGTTCATCTCGCCGAGACCCTTATAGCGCTGGATGCTGTGGCGCTTGGTGCTTTCGGCCATCAGCCAGGCCAGGGCTTCCTTGAAGGTGCTGACCGCCTTCTTGCGCTCGCCGCGCTGCACATAGGCACCTTCTTCCAGCAGGCTGTTGAGCTGGTCGCCCAGGCTGGTAACCGTGCGGTAGTCATTGCTGGCGAAGAAGTCGCGGTTGAAGGTGATGTAGCTGGAAACCCCATGGGAGATCAGCTCGACTTCCGGCAACCAGAGGTGACGTTCCTGGTCTTCGCGCAGGCTGGTCTTGTACACCAGGCCGGATTTCTCCATGCCTTTCAGGCGCGCATCGAGCAGGCCCAGCCAGTGCTGCATGGCGTCTTTATCCGCCAGCTGCTCGGTTTCCACCCGCGGGATGTAGACGAAGTGCTCGGTGAGCTCCAGCGGGTACAGGCGCGACAGGCGAGTGAGGGTCTTCATTACCAGGCGGTAATCGTTGACCAGGCGCTCCAGCGCGCCGCCAGACAGGCCAGGGGCGCTCTCATTGACGTGCAGGCTGGCGTCTTCCAGGGCCGATTGGGTCATGTATTCATCCATGGCCTCGTCGTCCTTGATGTACTGCTCCTGCTTGCCCTTCTTGACCTTGTACAGCGGCGGCTGGGCGATATAGATGTAGCCACGCTCGACCAGCTCCGGCAGCTGACGGAAGAAGAAGGTCAGCAGCAGGGTACGGATGTGCGAACCGTCGACGTCGGCGTCGGTCATGATGATGATGTTGTGGTAGCGCAGCTTGTCGATGTTGTACTCATCGCGGCCGATGCCACAGCCCAGGGCGGTGATCAGGGTGCCGACTTCCTGGGAGGAAATCATCTTGTCGAAACGGGCTTTCTCGACGTTGAGGATCTTGCCCTTGAGCGGCAGGATGGCCTGGGTCTTGCGGTTACGGCCCTGCTTGGCAGAACCACCCGCGGAGTCCCCTTCCACTATGTAGAGTTCGGAAAGGGCAGGGTCTTTCTCCTGGCAGTCGGCCAGTTTGCCCGGCAAGCCGGCGATATCCAGAGCGCCTTTGCGGCGGGTCATTTCCCGGGCCTTGCGCGCCGCTTCACGGGCGCGGGCGGCGTCGATCATCTTGCCGACCACGGCCTTGGCTTCGTTCGGGTTCTCCAGCAGGAAGTCGGAGAAGTACTTGCCCATCTCCTGCTCGACCGCAGTTTTCACTTCGCTGGAAACCAGCTTGTCCTTGGTCTGCGAGCTGAACTTGGGGTCCGGCACTTTTACCGAGATGATCGCGGTCAGGCCTTCACGGGCGTCATCGCCGGTGGTGGCGATCTTGTGCTTCTTGGCCAGGCCTTCCTGTTCGATATAGGTGTTCAGGTTGCGCGTCAGCGCCGAGCGGAAACCGGCCAGGTGGGTGCCGCCGTCACGCTGGGGAATGTTGTTGGTGAAGCACAACAGGTTCTCGTTGAAGCTGTCGTTCCACTGCAGGGCGACTTCCACACCCACACCGTCATCGCGCTGCACGTTGAAGTGGAATACCTGATTGACCGCTGTTTTGTTGTGGTTGAGGTATTCGACGAAGGCACGCAGGCCGCCTTCATACTTGAACAGTTCTTCCTTGGCGGTACGCTCATCCTTCAGCAGGATGCCGACCCCGGAGTTGAGGAAGGACAGTTCGCGCAGGCGCTTGGCCAGAATGTCCCAGCTGAAGTGGATATTGTGGAAGGTGTCTTCCGAGGGTTTGAAGTGGATCTGCGTGCCGGTGACATCGCTGTCGCCGACCGCCGCGATCGGTGCCTGGGGTACGCCATGGATATAGGTCTGTTCCCAAACCTTGCCGCTGCGGCGAATGGTCAGGACCAGTTCCTTGGACAAGGCGTTGACCACGGACACACCCACACCGTGCAGACCGCCGGAAACCTTGTAGCTGTTGTCATCGAACTTACCGCCGGCGTGCAGCACGGTCATGATCACTTCGGCGGCGGAAACACCTTCTTCCTTGTGGATGTCCACCGGAATACCGCGGCCGTTGTCGCGTACGCTGATCGACTCATCCGGGTGGATGGTGATGGTGATTTCGCTGCAATGCCCGGCCAAGGCTTCGTCAATCGAGTTGTCGACCACCTCGAACACCATGTGGTGCAGACCGCTGCCATCATCGGTATCACCGATGTACATGCCAGGCCGCTTGCGTACGGCATCCAGGCCCTTGAGGACCTTAATGTTATTGGAGTCGTACGTTTGGTTTTCGCTCATGCCTTCACTCCCGGTGGTCGTGGGTCTGGGTGATGCCACCATGTTCCACGTGGAACATGGCAACTGGCGTGTCCGTGCGCCAGCCTTCCCTCAACAATTCATGGTCTACACAGGTGATAAACACCTGGCAGTGCAAGTCTTCCAATAATCGACACAACGCGCGGCGGTGCTGCTCATCCAGTTCTGACGGCAGGTCATCCACCAGATAGATGCATTGGCCACGCTTGGCCTGATTCACTAAGTGGCCCTGAGCAATGCGCAGGGCACACACAACTAATTTTTGCTGGCCACGGGACAGAACCTCAGCCGCATTGTGCGCGCCAAGACGCAAACGCAAATCGGCACGCTGGGGGCCAGCCTGGGTATGCCCCAACTGTTGATCGCGGAGTAGGGTAGTGGCGAGCACTTCGCTCAACTCACGTTCTTTATCCCACCCGCGGTAGTAGCTGAGGGTCAAGCCTTCGAGTTCCAGCAGCTCACTCAGGGTACGTTCGAAAACCGGTTTCAAGGCCAGAATATAGGCCCGCCTATAGGCGTCGATTTCGTCGCTGGCCAGGCACAATTCACGGTCCCAGGCCGCCTGCGAAGCGGCGTCAAGTGTACCACGGCGCAGCCATGAGTTCCGCTGACGCAGGGCCTTCTGCAGCCGCTGCCAGGCTGGTAGAAAGCGTGGTTCCACGTGGAACACTCCCCAATCGAGAAACTGCCTGCGGATCTTCGGCGCGCCTTCCAGCAAACGGAAGCTGTCTGGATTGATCAGCTGCAGCGGCAGGGTCTCGGCAAGTTGCGCCGCGCTACGGGCATTCTGCCCATCGATGCGTATCTGAAACTCGCCCTGGCGATCACGGGAAATTCCCAGGCTACTTTGCCCGCCATCGGCCAACTGCACCTGGCCGAAGATGGTGCAGGCCAGTTGCTCATATTGGATAACCGGAAGCAGTCGTGTGCTGCGAAAGGAGCGGGCCAGGCCGAGCAGATGGATGGCTTCGAGCAAGCTGGTTTTACCGCTGCCATTGTCGCCGGAGAGGATATTGATACGCGGGGAGGGGGAGAGGGTCACCGGGTGCAGGTTACGCACCGCGGTGACGGTAAAGCGAGTAAGGGACATGCAGCTATTACAGACGCATCGGCATAACGACGTAAGAGGAATCGTCGTTGTCGGCTTCCTGCACCAGGGCACTGCTGTTGGCATCGGAGAGGATCAGACGCACCTGGTCGGTGGTCATCACGCTCAGCACGTCGAGCAGGTAGCTGACGTTAAAACCGATTTCCAGCGCGCTGCCGTTGTAGTCCACGGCGATCTCTTCCTCGGCTTCTTCCTGCTCCGGGTTGTTGGCCTGAATCTTCAGCAGACCTGACTCCAGTTGCAGGCGAATGCCGCGGTACTTTTCGTTGGACAGAATCGCGGTACGGCTAAAGGCTTCACGCAGGCCCTGACGATCGGCCACCACCAGCTTGTCACCGCCGCGAGGCAGCACGCGCTCGTAATCGGGGAACTTGCCGTCGACCAGCTTCGAGGTAAAGGTGAACTCGCCGGTGGTGGCGCGGATATGGTGCTGACCGAGCACGATGCTGACGCTGCCATCCTGCTCGGTGAGCAGACGCGCCAGTTCCAGAATACCCTTGCGCGGCACGATGACCTGGTGCTTGCCGTCCTGCTCGATGGCTGCGTCCATGGAACACATGGCTAGACGGTGACCGTCGGTAGCCACGGCGCGGAGGACGCCGGTCTGCACTTCCAGCAACATGCCGTTGAGGTAATAGCGCACGTCCTGCTGGGCCATGGCGAAACTGGTGCGCTCGATCAGACGACGCAGCTTGCTTTGCACCAGGCCGAAGGTCAGCGAGCCTGGGCCTTCTTCAACAGTGGGGAAATCATTGGCGGGCAGGGTGGACAGACTGAAGCGGCTGCGGCCGGCTTTAACCAGCAGCTTCTGCTCGTCGATGCGGATATCGATCAATGC
>DASUOY010000284.1:0-12903 GCA_036276395.1 Pseudomonas sp. | reverse complement strand
GAACTCCAGTTCGCCCTGGTCGCGACCATCGGCGGCCGGGGTCTTCGACAATTGCAATTCAGCCAGCTGATTGTCGGCGATCCACATGGCCAGGGTCTTTTCTTCCAGCCGCGAGGCGGTTTGCAGGCTGCGCGCGGTGGCGGTCAGCACGCTGGCGGCCACCAGGGCGAAAATCGCCAGGGCCACCAGCACCTCCAGCAGGGTAAAACCGCCCGCGCGCCTCATCGTTTGCTTCCTGCCGGCTGCTCGCTCTCGACCTTGGGCAACTGAAAGCCATCACTGACCAGTTGCAGGCGCAAACCATCGGTGCGGCGCTCGGCCAGACGCAGACGAAACGGGCTGATCTCACCGCTGGACAGCAGCAATAACTGCGGCGTCAATGCGCCCTTGGCGGACTCCTCGCCCTCGGGCAACGGCAACTCCAGCGCAGCGCCTTCCAGCTCGACACTCAGTTCGGCCCAGGCCGGCAGCTTATGCGGCTTGGCCGACAGGGCCTGCCAACTCTGCTTCGCCGAGTCGTAGCGCAGCACCTGGTAGGCCTCGCGACTGAGCAGCAGGCCGTACTCCTGGTTATCCAGCACCGCCTCCTCGGCCAGCACGCCAATCAACCCGGCCAGCCGTTCGGCCTCGTTATGCAGCTCGCGCCCGGGGCCGGCGATGCCCACGCTGAGCACCGCAATACCGATCAGGCTGCCAAGAATCACCAGCACCACCAGCAGTTCGATCAGGGTAAAGCCCCCGGCCTGATTCGATCGCTGGCACATAGGGATCAGAGGTCCCAGTTACCGATATCGCTATCCTGATCGCTGCCGCCTTCCTTGCCGTCGGCGCCCAGGGAATACAGGTCGAAAGCGCCCTTGGTGCCCGGCGCCAGGTATTGATAGACGTTGCCCCAGGGATCGACCGGCAGGCGCTTGAGGTAGCCGTCGCGGTTCCAGTTCTTCGGCTGCGGGTTGCCGGAGGGCTTCTTCACCAGCGCTTCCAGGCCCTGCTGGGTGCTCGGATAGGCGTGGTTGTCCAGCTTGTACATATCCAGCGCGGCCGCCACGGCCTTGATATCGCCCTTGGCCACGGTGATCTTGGCCTGATCGGGCCGGCTCATTACCTGTGGCACCACCAGGGCAGCCAATATCCCCAGGATGACTACCACCACCATAATTTCGATCAGCGTAAAACCTGATTGACGCTTGTTCACTGCTTACCCCACCAACTGATTGAGAGACAGAATCGGCAGCAGAATGGCCAGTACGATCACCAGCACCACCGCCCCCATAAACACCAACATAAAGGGCTCGAACAGCCCCACCAGCAGCGCCACCTGGGCACCCAGATCGTTTTCCTGATTGCGCGCGGTGCGTGCCAGCATCTGGTCCAGCTCGCCGGAGCGCTCACCGCTGGCGATCATGTGCAGCATCATCGGCGGAAACTGACCGCTGGCTTCCAGCGCGCGGGTCAGGCTGCCGCCCTCGCGAACCTTCTGCGCGGCGATCACCACATCGGCGCGGATCACCCGGTTGGCGATCACCTGTGCGCCGATACCCAGGGCTTCCACCAGCGGAACGCCGCTGCGGGTCAGAATCGCCAGGGTCGAGGCAAAGCGGGCGCAGTCGGTGGCGCGAATCAGGCGCCCCAGCAGCGGGATGCGCAGCAAAAAGCCATGCCAGCGCGCCCTCAGCTCATCATCCCGCAGCGCCCAACGCAGGGCGAACACGCCCAGCACCAGGACGATCACCGCCAGCCAGCCCCAGCCCTTTACCCAGTCACTCAAGGCAATCAGACCACGGGTCAGGGCCGGCAGTTGCTGGCCGGAGTCGATAAACACGCGCACCACGTCCGGCACCACGTAACCGAGCAGAAAGCCGACGATCAGCAAGGAGGCACACATCAGAATCAGTGGATAGAGCAGCGCCAGCTGGATCTTCTGCCGCGACTGCTGGCGTTGCTCGGTGTAATCGGCCAACTGCTCCAGCACCGGGCCCAGATGGCCGGCATGCTCGCCCGCCGCCACCGTGGCGCGGTACAGCTCGGGGAAGGCCGAGGGGAATTCTTTCAGGCTGCTGGCCAGGTCATGGCCTTCCAACACCCGCGCGCGTACCGCCAGCAGCATGCTCTGAATGCGCGGTGAACTGGCCTGGGCAGCGGCCGCGCGCAAGGACTCCTCAATCGGCAAGGCAGCCTGCACCAAAGTCGCCAATTGCCGGGTGATCAACGCCAGATCGCGGGCAGAGATGCCGCGGGCAAAACTGAAATGCGAGCCCGCGCCGGCATGCTCGCGGGTGCGGGTAGCCTTGACATCCAGCGGCGCCAGTTGCCGCTCACGCAAAATCTGTCGCACCTGGCGCGCGCTGTCGGCTTCCAGCACACCTTTGTGCTGGCGGCCCTTGCCATCCAGGGCGAGGTATTCGAACGCGGCCATTATTCTTCTCGGGTCACGCGCAGCACTTCCTCGACCGTGGTCGCCCCTTCCAGCACCTTGCGCCGGCCATCCTCGCGGATGCTCGGGCCGAGGGTGCGGGCGTGGCGGGTCATGTCCTGCTCGGAGGCGGCGTTGTGGATCAGGGTGCGCAGGTGATCGTCGAACACCACCAACTCATAGATACCGGTACGGCCGCGGTAGCCCTGCTGGTGACACTCGGCGCAGCCACGGGCGTGATACAGGGTCGGTGGCTGCGCAAACGGCACACCGAGCAACTTGCACTCAGCTTCGTCGGCCTGGTACGCCTCTTTGCAGTGCGGGCAGAGCACCCGCACCAGGCGCTGGGCCAGCACGCCGAGCAGGGACGAGGACAACAGGAACGGCTCGATGCCCATGTCCACCAGACGGGTGATGGCGCCGATGGCGCTGTTGGTGTGCAGGGTCGAGAGCACCAGGTGACCGGTCAACGAGGCCTGCACGGCGATCTCGGCGGTTTCCTTGTCGCGGATCTCGCCGACCATCACCACGTCCGGGTCCTGACGCAGGATGGCGCGCAGGCCGCGGGCGAAGGTCATATCGACCTTGGAGTTGACCTGGGTCTGGCCGATGCCTTCGAGGTGATACTCGATGGGATCTTCGACGGTAAGGATATTGCGCGTGCGGTCGTTCAGGCTGACCAGGCTGGCGTACAGCGTGGTGGTCTTGCCCGAGCCGGTAGGCCCGGTGACCAGCAGGATGCCGTGGGGCTTGCGCACTGTGGCTTCCATCAGGTCGCGGTCACGCGCGCTCATGCCCAGGTGCCGCAGGTTGAGACGCCCGGCCTGCTTGTCGAGCAAGCGCAGCACCACCCGCTCGCCATTGGCCGAAGGCAGGGTCGAGACCCGCACATCCACCTCGCGGCCACCGACCTTCAGGGAAATCCGTCCGTCCTGGGGAATGCGCTTCTCGGCGATATCCAGGCGCGCCATGACCTTGATCCGCGACACCAGCAAGGCCGCCAGCTCGCGCTTGGGTTCGAGCACCTCACGCAGAATGCCGTCTACCCGGAAACGCACGACCAGGCGCTTCTCGAAGGTTTCCAGGTGGATATCCGAGGCATTTTCCTTGATCGCCTCGCCGAGGATGGCGTTGATCAGGCGGATGATCGGTGCGTCGTCTTCCTGCTCCAGCAGGTCCTCGGTTTCCGGCACCTGCTCGGCCAGGGCGGCCAGATCCAGGCTGCCGCCGATGTCCTCGGCCAGCTGCATGGACGCCGAATCATGCTGATAGGCCTTGGCCAGGGCCTGCTCGAAGGCCTCCGGGGTGAGCACGCAGAGCGGCAACGGGCTACCGATAAACCGCTGCGCCTCGGCCAGCGCAACCAGCTCGGCACCGGCGCGGTAGGCCAGGCTCGGTGGCGCGGTCTCGATCAGCAGCACCACCCCGTGGCGCTTGGCAAAGCTGAACGGCAAACGTCGCAGTGGCACTTCAGTGAGCAGCGCATTCATTCGTAACATGCCTTAAGCACAGTAACCGGGTGCTGGAAAAAGCTGCGAAACGCCTGTTCAAACACCTAGGGTTATACGCCTTAATTGTTGTAAGTTGCCCGCAGTAGAGCGCAAACAGCCCGCTATCTTTAGCACATTGAGCCGACTGACACACTACCCCAACGGGGGGCTGTCAAATACCCGGCAACTGTCTATGATCAGCGCGCGATCCAGACCACAGAATAAAAATATTCGGAGTGACGCCCTTGCCCCTTTCGGCCCCGCAACGCTGGCTCGAGCAGCATGCCACCACCCTGGTGGGCCTGGCGCTGATCCTGGCCATGAGCGTCAGCCTGGCCTGGCAGACCGCCGACTGGCTGCGCCTGCTGCGCACCCCGGCGACCATCGGCAATCCCGTGCCCAGTGCCCCAGTGGCGGCGAGCGCCAACCCGCAGATCAGCCAACTATTCGGCAGCAGCGCACAGGCGACCGATGCCGCGGCGCCGGCCACCAACCTGCGCCTGACCCTGCTGGGCAGCTTCGTGCATGCCGACCCCAAACGTTCCAGCGCGATCATTCGCAGCGAAGGCAACTCCGCCCAGCGTTTCACTGTCGATAGCGAAGTAGCCAGCGGCGTGCGCCTGCATGCGGTGGCCGCCGATCACGTCGAACTGCTGCGTAATGGCCGCCGCGAAAGCCTGAGTTTCCCTCAGGGCCTGCCCCAGAGCAGCGTCAGCCCCGCCAGCAATGACAGCCCGCAGGCGGCACTCGACCAGCTCAGCGAGATGGAAGCCGACAACCTGACGCAATTGCGCGAGCGCATGGACGCCCTGCGCCAACAGATGGAAGCCGCAGGCAGCGTGCCGGCGGACGCTGAACCCACCGAGCAGCCCACGGAAAACGACTGAACCGATGACCCCGATCCTTTCGCGCCTTACCTTCGCCCTGCTGGCCGCCGGCCTCGCCTGCAGCCCGCTGCCGCTAAGTGCCGCCATCGATGGCATAGCGCCGAGCGCCAACCAACAGGAAGAAAGCTGGACCATCAACCTCAAGGGGGCCGATATCCGCGAGTTTATCGACCAGGTGGCGCAGATCAGCGGGCAGACCTTCGTCGTCGACCCCAGGGTCAAGGGCCAGGTCAGCGTGGTATCGAGCACCCCACTGAACCTGAGTGAGGTCTATCAGCTGTTTCTCTCGGTGATGGCCACCCATGGCTTCAGCGTGATGACCCAGGGCGACCAGGCGCGCATCGTACCCAACGCCGAGGCCAAGGCCGACGCCGATAGCGGCCGCGCCGCCCCAGACCGCCTGGAAACCCGGGTGATCCAGGTGCAGCACGGCTCAGCCAGCGAGCTGATTCCGCTGCTGCGCCCGCTGGTGCCGCAATATGGCCACCTGGCGGCGGTCAGCTCGGCCAACGCCATCATCATCAGCGACCGCAGCGGCAATATCGAACGCATCGAAGACCTGCTGCGCCAGCTCGACCAGAAAGGCCAGAACGACTACAGCGTGCTCAACCTGCAGCACGCCTGGGTCATGGACACCGCCGAAGTGCTGAAGAATGCCGTGGAGCGCGGCCAGGCCAAGGGCACCTCGAGCACCCAGGTGATTGCCGACGGCCGCACCAACCGCCTGATCCTGCTCGGCCCGCCGGCGGCCCGCGCCAAACTGGTGGCCCTGGCGCAATCGCTGGACACCCCCACCAGCCGCTCGGCCAATACCCGGGTGATCCGCCTGCGCCATGGCGATGCCAAGAGCCTGGCGGAAACCCTCGGCGAGATTTCCGAAAAACTCAAACCGGAAACCACCGGCGGTGAAAGCACCGGCAAGCCGCAGACCATCCTGATCCGCGCCGACGAGAGCCTCAACGCCCTGGTGCTGCTGGCCGAGCCCGATGTGGTGGCGACCCTGGAAGACATAGTGCGCCAGCTCGACGTGCCCCGCGCCCAGGTGATGGTCGAGGCGGCGATAGTCGAGGTTTCCGGCGATATCAGCGACGCCCTCGGCGTGCAGTGGGCGGTGGACGCCCGCGGCAGCACCGGCGGCCTGGGCGGCACCAACTTCAGCGGCACCGGGCTGTCGGTCGGGCGCGTGCTGCAGGCGATTCAGGACCAGGACAGCGATACCGACAACAACACCCTGAGCAACCTGCCCGATGGCGCCATTATCGGCCTGGGCACCGACAGCTTCGGCGTGCTGATCACCGCACTGTCGGCCAACAGCAAGAGCAACCTGTTGTCGACCCCCAGCCTGCTGACCCTGGACCACCAGAAGGCGGAAATCCTGGTCGGGCAGAACGTGCCCTTCCAGACTGGCTCCTTCACCACCAGCGCCTCGGGGGCGGACAACCCCTTCACCACCATCGAGCGCCAGGACATCGGCGTGACCCTCAAGGTCACCCCGCATATCAACGAGGGCGCCAGCCTGCGCCTGGAAATCGAGCAGGAAATCTCCTCCATCGCGCCCACCAGCCAGGGCGTCAATGCGGTGGACCTGATCACCAACAAGCGCTCGATCAAGAGCACCATCCTCGCCGAGAACGGCCAGGTCATAGTGCTCGGCGGGCTGATCCAGGATGACGTGACCCAGGCCGACTCCAAGGTGCCGCTGCTGGGCGACATCCCCCTGCTCGGCCGCCTGTTCCGCTCCACCAAGGAAACCCGCATCAAGCGCAACCTGATGGTATTCCTGCGCCCCACCGTGATTCGCGACGGCGCGGGCCTGGCGGCATTGTCCGGGAAGAAATACAGCGACATCCGCGTGCTCGGCGATATCCGCGAGAACTACCGCCCCGGCACCCTGCCAGTCGATCCGGTGCAACTGTTCGACCAGCCCGACCCGGTCGAACAGCCTGCCATCGATCTGCGCCCCTAGTAAGTGCGCAATAAAAAAGGCCTCGGTATTACCGAGGCCTTTTTCTTTGTGGCCAGTGGCGTTTATTTATCTTCGCTGCGCTGATGCTTGAAGAACACCCCGTTATCACCGAAGGCCGAGGCGATAAAGGCCGAGGTCAGCTCCAGTTCGCCGATCTTCACCGCGCTGTTGCGCCGCTGGGCGGCGTAGCTGCGGCTGATGGAGGGGAAGATCGAGCTCTTGATCTCCATCGAGGTGGCGTACAGGTCATAGACCTTGGTGCCGGCAGGCAGCGTCTGCAGGTCCATGCGGAAGTCATGGGCCGCGCTGGCAAAGCGGTTGCGCAACTCGCTGCGCGGCACGAAATACAGCTGGGTCGGCGCCTTGGGCGTCGGCACCACGGCTCCCGCCTGGGTCACCTCGGCCATATCGTTGAGCAGCAGCAAGGTCGGCTTCATGCTCACCGCCGAGAACAGGATGGTGGTACCCAGGGTGTCGTTGGCTTCCGGCACCACATATTGCGACAGCTCGTTGGCGAAGAAATTGTGGTTGGTGCCCTGCCCGCTCAGGGTGTAGAGCGCCGAGACGTTTTCCGACGGTTTGCCGTCGACGAAGGCTTTCCACGCCAGCCCCGGGGCAAAACCGCGATCGGCCGGGTCGCCGGTCACCGACAGGCGCAGCAAGCCGCTGTCGGAGCCCTGGAACAGGCCGCTGTAGGGGTTGTTCGGCACCGCCACGAACTTGACCTTGGCCATCACGCCATGGGGGTGGATCGGCTTCTCGTAACCGGCCGGGGCCACGTCGCTACGGGTTTTCACCTTGTTCCACAGGATCGAGCTGATCAACCCACCGATATCCACCGGCTGCAGGGCCGGCAGCTGGTCCGCGGCGTACTGGGTGCGCAGCGCGCCGTTGACCCAGAGGTTTTCCTGCTTGCCCTGCGCCGGCCAGCTTTCATAATCGTCCGGGATATTCAGGCCCCAGGGTTTGAAGGCGTTTTCCACGCCGACCAGGCTGGCCTGCAGCTGTGGGTTATGCCGACGCAGCACATCGACCATGGTGGTGTGCTCGACCCAGTCGATACCTTCCTGGGTGTACACCTCGGGGCGATAGTCCTTGGTGTAGAAACGGTCGGCCATCAGGCGCCGCGAGGCGTTCATGATAAAGATCTGGAACGCCGTCTCGCCGAAGGCGAATCCATCCGGACGCACGGTTTCGGCCAACTGGCCGACCAGGGTGTCGATCTTCTCGATGTCGTTGTTGTACAGGCGCTTGAGCTCGGCCAGGGTCGCGGCGTCCTTGGTCAGGTCCTCGAACTTGGTGATCGGGTTGAGGCCGATCTGCCGGCGGAACTCGTTATAGCGCGGCACGCCACGCTCGCGGTCACGCAGCACATCGATGGCCGCCAGGTCGATATCGCCCACCAGCGGCATGGACAGGTTGCGCAGGAAGTTGGGGTAGTTGTTCAGCGTCAGCGAACCCGGGTTGGTGATGCCGAAGGAATACCACAGGCGCTCCGGGCGCTCGTCATTGAGCAGGTTCTCGGCGTCGCGGTCACGGGTGTTCTGCAGCGCGATGCTGCGCGACACCTGGTTGGAGCCGATGTCATACACCTGCACGTTGTCGCGCATCAGCGGGTGCATGCGGTATACCGCGACGAACTCCTCGGTCAGGCTGAACGGCACGCCGTAGTTGTTTGGCGCGGTGGAGCCGACGATGCCGCTGAAGGCGTGATCGAAGGCGCTGTTGCCCACCCCCGGGGCGACATTGGGATCGAAGCCCAAGATGCGCTTGACGAAGGAATCGGACTTGGCCAGATCCTCCTGCAGCATGCGCACCTCGGCCTGGTAATCGTCACGCGGGCCGCCCTGGCCCAGCAGGCCCCACCAGTTGGCGTACATGGCCCGCTCGGTGATCGGGTTGGCGATCACCGCCGGGGTCCACTCCACGGTGTGGATCTTGGCCATCAGCGCCGAGTTGATCAGACGAGCGCGGTCGTACAGCCACTGGTCGCTCTGGGTCGGGTACTTCTGCTTGAGCTTGCTGGCGATGGCGTTGTGTTCCAGGGTGAACAGCTGGTGCAGCATGCTCAGGCCCACCCACCAGTTCTCGTTGAAACCAGTCACCGCCTTGCCGCTGAGCAACTCGGTGGGCAGGCTGCCGTCGGCATTGACCTTGAGCTTGCCGCCCTCGAAGGCGCGCACCTTGTCGTTGGTTTCCTTGCTGCTGCCGTACAGCTGCGAGCCATCCCACCAGTGGGTGTTGTGGTTGCGATAGGTCTGCGGGCGGCCGGCATCGGCGCCGCTGCGGGTCGGATCGGGCTGGGTGCGCTTGACCGTCATGCTGCCGCTGCCCAGCACGTCGCCAGGCGGCAGGGGAAACTGGATCGGGTCGGCGTCGGCGTTCGGGCCGTGGTCGAACCAGTCGTGCACCATAAATTGAATCCAGGCGGCGGCGATAAAGTTCAGGCTGGCGGCCGGCTTGAACTCGCCGCGCGCCATCAGGCTGTTACTCACTTCCCGCGGGTTGGGGCTGAGCAAGGTTGTGGTTTCGCCCTGGGTCACGGCCGGGTCGACGTTACGGCCGAAGCGCCGGTACACCGAGCCCTCGGCCGGGTTGTCGAGAATGTTGCAGGTGCCATCCTCGGTGCGGGCCGCCAGGCTGCGTGCATCGCAGCTGATCTCGGCGTTGTAGCCGGCGTAGTTTTCGACATCGAAGAGGTTGTTCTCGAACAACGACTGGCGTTCGACCGCCAGCACCAGTAGCCCGGAGACTACCCCTAGCGTTCCCAGCTTGGTCAAAGCTGGCCAAGTGACCCATACCGACATGGCAATTGCTCCCGTTTTTATTGTTGTGCGGACAAGGCGGCTACTGACATAGCAGCGCAGGATCAAGCCTAGGGGCAGGCCATGGCGCAGCGCCCCCTTCCAGCGGAGGGGCTGCGGCCAATCAGTTAGGCAGAGAGCTCTAGTTGAGCGAGGCCCGCGGCCGTACGGCGAGAATCGCCTCGGTGCGGCTGGAGACATTGAGCTTGGAATAGATGTTCTTCAGGTGCCACTTGGTGGTGGACAGGGCGATACCGGTTCTGTCGCTGATCTGGGTATTCGACAGGCCGCTGAGCAGGCACTCGAACACCTCCACCTCGCGCCCGGTCAGCAGGCCGCTGGCCAGCGCAGCGACCGGCGGCGGCGCCTGAATGCCCTGGAGAAATTCGCCGTAGTGTTCACGGTACTTGTCCGGCACCAGCAGCAGCCCGGCCTGGGCCAGGTCCAGCACGCCTGCGGCAAAACCCGGCGCCTCATCAAACACCGAGCGGTTGATATTGACGATGCCGTACTCCTCGACCAGACGGCTCAGGCCGCTTAGCTGCTGGGCCTTGCTCTGCGTCTGGGCGGCCAGCACCAGCCGGTTGGCCTCGACTATCAGCAGGCGCGCGCGCATCTCGCTTTGCCGCAAGGAGGCCGCCAACACCTTGAGAATGCGTGCAGCCTGCACCTGGGCACCACGCCCCTGCAGCCAGTAGACACAGGCCAGCCCCAGGCGCTCCCAGCTCTCGTCATAGGCCCGCACGCGCTCCCAGTCACCGGCCTGCAAACGCGCCGGCAGGTCAAAGCGCTGGGCCACGGCATCCATGGCGGCGCTTTTGCCACTGAGCAGGGCCTGGCGCAGGCTTTCCTGGGCCACCTGACTGACAAAGCGCGCGTAGTTGCCCAGTTGCAGGATGCACGACAACTGGTCGAGCAGACGGCTGGCACGCGCCGTCTGCTGCTGCCGGTGCAGCAGCCGCGACTGGGTGATATAGACAGTGGCGATCGCCTCGGTGGCCGAGGACGAGTTGACCATCGCCATCAGCTCGTCACACAGCTGCTGGGCCTCGGCCAGTTGGTTCTGCTCGTACAGCACCACCACCATGGCCGTGGCGCGATTGACCCAGGCCGGCGCCGCTTTGTCGGTACCCTGGTAGTCGAGACAGACCTGCTTGCGCGCATGGGTGGCACGCCCGGCGTTGCGGTGGCAGAGGGCGATGATCAGGTCGGTGTAACTCTGCAGAAAGCTGTGGCCGCATTGCGCGAGCAACTGCTTGGACTCGCTGGCAAAGCGAATGGCGTCGTGCAGGCGGGCGTCCAGCAACTGCTGGTAGGCGATCACCGCCAGGGTGCAGGCGCGGATCTCCAGATCCTGGCCGGGGCCGAGCAAGGCGCGCCAGTCCGGCGGCGCCACGAAGTCCTTGTCGCGCTCGAACAGGCCCAGCAGCAGCGCGAGAAACTGCCGCGTGGCTGGCTCCAGAGCACTACCGGCTGGGCCCAGTTCCAGGCTGTCGAGAAACTCCAGGTGGTAATGCGCCTGATGGAAGCGCCGCGACAGCGACAGCGCCGCGATCAGCCAGCCGAGCAGCTTGGGTTGGGCCAGCAGCAACGCCTCAGGCAGCGGTTCGAGCCAGCGCAGGATGTCGGCAAACTGCCCGCTGCGCACCCAGCAGGCACAACTGCTCTCCAGCATCTCGAGAAACAGCGCCTGATCCGAGCAGCGCCGGGCATGCTGGAGCGCCTGTTCGTGCTCGCCCAGGCCCAGGTAATAGTCGGCGGCGCGGCCATGCAACTGATCCAGGCGGGCATATTCCTCGATCAGCAGGCGCCGGCAGAGAAAGTCCTGCAACAGGGCATGGAAGCGGAACCAGCCCGGCTGGTTTTCCACCGGCAAGAGAAACAACTGGCGCGCCGCCAGTTCCTCCAGCAGCAGGGCCGAGCCGCTGCGCTGCAGCACGTGGTCGCACAGCGCGCCATCGAAGCGCTCGAACAGGCCGCTGCACAGCAGGAATTCGCGCAGGTGCGGCGGCAGCTGGCGCAGCACCACATGGCCGAAGTAGTCGACTATTTCCGGCTGACTGCCGTTGAAGCGCTGCAGCGCATGGGTGCCAAAACGGGCATAGGCCAGCAGGGCGATCTTCACCCCCGCCACCCAGCCTTCGGTCATGCCCAGCAGGCTGTCGATATAGTCCGCGCTCAAGGCCTGCCCGCCCAGGTAGGCGTTGAGCTGCTGCACCTGCTCGGCCGACAGGCGCAAGTCGTGCTGGTCGATGCACAGCAAGCGGTTTTCCAGCTTCAGCTGACTCAGGGCAAAACCTGGGTGATTGCGGCTGGCAATGATCAGATGCACCTGGGCCGGCAGCTTCTCCAGCAGCGCCGCCATGACCTCGAGGATGCTGCTCGAGTCGATCCACTGGAAATCGTCGAGCACGATAAACAGCGGCCTCTCGACACGCGCCAGGGCGTCGGCCAACAAGTCGCCCAGCAGCCGCGGCGACAGGCTGGACGCCAGCGCCAGCGGGTTGAACCAGGAGCTATCGAAGTCGCCCAGCTGGGCACGGATGCTCTCAGCCAGGCGGCGGAAAAAACACAACGGGTCGTTGTCCCGCGCCTGCAGCGGGTAATGCACCAGCGACTCGCTGCAGCGCGCGCGCCAGTGCTGCAACAGCGTCGACTTGCCTGAGCCGGCGGGCGCCAGGAGCAGAGTCAGGGCAAAGCGCTCACTGCGCGCCAGCAGATCCAGCAGGCCCTGGCGCAGCACACCATTGGCAGGCAGCGCGAATGGCTGGGGATGATCCATACGCAGGCACCCTTGTCAGGCGTCGATTTATTATTTTCACGCTGTCAGGCGCAGCGCTTGGCCCTGGATGCTAGCGCCTGGGCAGCAACGGACATTGAAGTGCGTCATGTTTTACCCGCACCTAGCCAAAGGTTGGCCCACAGCCATACGCGCCAGAGGATATGGCGAGGTAAGGGACGTAATTGGGGAAAATCGAGCAGCCGGCGGGCCGATAAGGCCCGCCAGGTACTAAGAAAGGCGTAGAACCTACTTACGATCTCGCGAGCTAGAGCCTGTTTTTAACGCAGCAGGGCCGACGCGCAGCAGATCGTAAATAGGTTCTTAGAGCGCTGCTAGACCGCGAGCCAAGTCGGCTTGCAGATCGGCCAGGTCTTCCAGGCCCACCGCGACGCGGATCAGGTTGTCGCGAATGCCGGCGTTGGCGCGCTCGGCCGGGGTCAGGCGGCCGTGGGAAGTGGTCGCCGGATGGGCGATGGTGGTCTTGGTATCGCCCAGGTTGGTGGTGATGGAGATCACCCGGGTGGCATCGATAAAGCGCCAGGCCGCCTCTTTGCCGCCCTT
>DASUOY010000283.1:0-4644 GCA_036276395.1 Pseudomonas sp. | reverse complement strand
GGACCGCCTGCAGTGGGAGCATATCCAGCGTGTGTTGACCGAGCACGAAGGCAATATCTCCGCCACCGCCCGCGCCCTGGGCATGCACCGGCGTACCTTGCAGCGCAAGTTGCAGAAGCGCCCAGTGCGCCGCTAGCGGTTATTTTTATGGCCTGCCATCCATGGCGGCCACCCTGCGGGCCATCGCTGCGCGACGTTAAAAAACGCTCCCGGCGTTTTTTCCTCCTGAAAGGCTGCTGAAAGCTTTCCCGCTGGCAGCCTTGCTATCATTAGCCCCCTAATTAGTTGCCTGCTCAGGGGGGCTGCAATGCTTGCCGTCGTTCAGCAAACCATCAGCGTCACCGCCCCGGTGTTTTCCATGCTGTTTCTCGGCGTGGCGCTCAAGCGCCTGGGCTTGATCGATGCGGCCTTTATCAATACCGCCTCGACCCTGGTATTTCGCGGCACCCTGCCGACCCTGCTGTTTATCGGCATAGTCCAGGCGGACCTGAACACGGCGCTGCAACCGGCGTTGCTGCTGTATTTCCTGCTGGCGACCCTGGGCTGTTTCCTGCTGGCCTGGGGCTGGGCGATTCTGCGTTGCCCGCAGGCCGATCGCGGCATCTACACCCAGGGTGCGTTTCGTGGCAATAACGGCATAGTCGGGCTGGCCCTGGCCACCAGCATGTATGGTGATTACGGCCTGTCCGTCGGCGCGGTTTTGGGTGGGGTGGTGATTCTCAGCTACAACACGCTGTCGGCCATCGTTCTGGCGCTGTACAGCCCGCAGGCCAAGACCGACGCCTGGAGCCTGCTCAAGAGCATTCTCAGCAACCCCTTGATCATCGGTGTGCTGGCGGCCATTCCCTTCGCCGCCTGGCAGATCACCTTGCCGGAGTGGCTGCTGACCTCGGGCGGCTATTTCGCGCAGATGAGCCTGCCCCTGGCGCTGATCTGCATCGGCGGCACCCTGACCCTGGAATCGCTGCGCGCGAGCAGCGGCATGGCGCTCAGTTCCAGCCTGATGAAGCTGTTCTGGCTGCCCCTGCTGGCCACCCTGGGCGCCTGGCTCTGGGGCTTTCGGGATGCCGACCTGGCGATCCTGTTCCTCTACTTCGCCAGCCCCACCGCCGCGGCCAGCTTCGTCATGGCCAAGGCGGCGGGCGGCAACCACCAGCTGGCGGCGGCGATCATAGTGATCACCACCCTGGGTTCGGTGCTCAGCACCAATATCGGCCTGTTTCTGCTGCAGTGGGCGGGCTGGATATAGCCAGCCTCGGCGGGGGCAGCCTTCAGTGGCCTTCAGTCCGTTCTTGCGTGGCAAGTTGTTTAAGCAGTCGCTGGTAATGAGGGTGCAGGTAATCCGGTAGCCAGCGTTCATAGCTGGTTTTGAATACCGCCTGATGGCCGTTGTTTTCCAGCGTGCGCGTTATATCGGCGAACACCTGGTCGGTTGCCTTGCTGCGAGTGCAGCTGAAACGCCCGGCCAGCAACTGATCGTTACCGGCGATAGGGTAGAAGCGCAGCTGCTGATGGTTGCTCGAGAAATAGACTATTTCCGTGGGGTAGCCAAAGCTGTAATCGATGCGCCGGTGGTCGAGCATGCCGAACAGCGCGCGGGTCGATTCGCCCTGGTGAACCTTGGCCAGGTGGCTGCCTTCTGCTGCATGGGCCGCTTGCAGCAGGTTGTCGATCTTGTCGCCATAGCTGCGCCCGCTGGCAATGCCGAGGCGTATCTGCCGATTGTCGAGAAGGCGCTCAAGCTCGACTTGCCCAGCCGGGTTGAGATAGGCGGCCAACTGCTTGATCTGCTCCTGATGCACCACCAGCCCCAGCGGCATGAAATGCCCATAAGGCTCGGTGAAGCGCAGGAAGGTTTCTCGCTCGGGGGTCTTGAGCGCCGCGATCATGCAGTAAGGGCCACCTTGTTCGGCCATGTGCATGGCGCGCGACCAGGGCACCATCTGCTCGCTGAACTGGTGCTGCGGCAGGGCCTGCTGCAGGTAGCCGAACAGGGCATTGATATAGCCCTGGTGAGCATGGGGGCCTTGGCTCATGGCCATGGGCGGGAACTCTGCGCCAAGCCAGATGATGGTCTCGGCCTGCGCTGTGCTGCCGATGCCGAGCAGAGCAAACAGCAGCGCGTTCAGTCGTTTCATGGGGGCTAGGCTCATCGGCGTGAAAGGTCGCCTGGGGCTATCCGTGCAAGCGGTCATGCCTGACAAGTCTAGTTGCTGAGCCTGCGGCTGTGGGGCCTAGGATGCTTGTTGTTCGTCGAGCACTTCCTGGGCGGCGCGAAAGGCGTCGATGGCCGCCGGTACGCCGGCATACACCGCGCAGTGCAGCAGGGTTTCGCGGATTTCCTCGACCGTGCAACCATTGTTCAGCGCACCGCGCACGTGGCCCTTGAGTTCCTGCGGGCATTTCAGCGCGGTCAGCGCGGCCAGGGTGATCAGGCTGCGGGTCTTGCGCTCCAGACCGCCCCGGGTCCACACGCCGCCCCAGGCGTGCTCATTGACGAAGTCCTGCAACGGCTGGGTAAAGTCCGTGGCATTACCCAGGGCGCGGTCGACAAAGGCATCGCCCATCACCTCGCGGCGCACTTTCAGGCCCTGCTCGTGGCGGTCACTCATGCATCTCTCCTCGGAATAGGCGTTCAGGCTTTCTGCTTATGCCAGGCGCGCCCGGCAATGATCACCAGGGTCACGGCGGTCAATGGCAGGGCGTAGCCGAGCATGGCCTCACCGAAGACGTCGGCAAACGGGCGGCCGGTCGAGGACAGCACCAGGTAGACCGTGTAGGCCACGTAGTAGGCGAGGAACAGCAGGCCTTCCCAGCGGTTGATGCGGTAGCCGGCAAAGAAGATCGGCAGGCAGGCCACGGCCACCGCGATCATCACCGGGAAGTCGAAGGCCAGGGCGTTGGCGGCCACGCTGATGGCCTGTGGCGAGACCAGCGAGGCCAGGCCCAGCACGCAGAGCAGGTTGAAGATATTGCTGCCGACGATATTGCCCACGGCGATATCGCGCTCACCCTTGATGGCCGCCATGACCGAGGTGGCCAGTTCCGGCAGCGAGGTGCCGACGGCGACCACGGTCAGGCCGATCACCAGTTCCGACAGGCCAAGGGCCCGGGCCAGGCTGACGGCGCCCTCGACCAGAAAGTTGGAGCCGCTGACCAGCAGTACCAGGCCGGCGATGATCAGCCCCAGGTTGATCGCCCAGGCGTAGGGTTTGGCCGGCTCATTGAGGCCGAATTCTTTGGTGAATTCGTCATCCTCGCTGGCGCTCTTGTCGCTGCGCGAGCTGATGATCAGGAAGGCGGTGTAGGCGAGGATGCCCGCGAACAGTATGGCGCCGTCGAGCTTGTCGAGGCTGCCGTCCCAGGCCAGGGCGAGGGTCAGCAGGCTGGCGCCGATCATGATCGGCACGTCCAGGCGAATCAGCTGGCGCGACACGATCAGCGGGGCGATCAGCGCAGTCAGGCCGAGAATAAACAGCACGTTGGCGATATTGCTGCCAACCACGTTGCCGATGGCCAGGTCGCCGCTGCCATTCAGGGCGGCCTGCACGCTGACCGCGGTTTCCGGCGCGCTGGTGCCGAAGGCCACCACGGTGAGGCCGATGATCAGCGGGGGAATGCCGAATTGCGCGGCCAGTTTGGCGGCGCCACGGACCAGAACTTCAGCGCCGGCCACCAGTAGCACCAGGCCGGCGATCAGATAAACAAAGGTCATCAGGGTCATAGCGGGGGCTCCAGAAAAGTGGCGCTAGTTTAATCATCGGCTTGCGCGGCGCCAGGGGCTGGGTAGGGCTGTCAGTGGCTTCTTTGTAAACAGCTGTGTTCACTCGGCCAGTTGTTCCACGCGCACCGGCACCACGCCGGCGCGGAGCATGTCGATCTGCGCGGCGGCCTTGTGCGAAAGGTCGATGATTCGCCCTTTGCTATAGGGGCCGCGGTCGTTGATGCGCACCACCACGCTCTTGTCGTTGCGCAGGTTGGTCACCCGCACCAGGCTGCCGAAGGGCAGGTTGCGGTGCGCGGCGGTCAGGGCGTTTTGGTCGAAACGCTCGCCACTGGCGGTTTTGTTGCCGTGGTGGCGCGCGCCGTAATAGGAGGCCTTGCCTTCGGCGCGGTAGCCGTCTGGGGCGACCTGGCCCTGGCTGGCGCAGGCGCTGAGCAATAGGCTGGTTA
Organism: Pseudomonas sp.; assembly: GCA_036276395.1. GTDB lineage: Bacteria > Pseudomonadota > Gammaproteobacteria > Pseudomonadales > Pseudomonadaceae > Aquipseudomonas. The sequence goes on along the minus strand of DASUOY010000283.1, from coordinate 471 downwards.
TGGCAATTAGCAGAAGGCGCATGGCGGCTCCGTGGTGGGTTGGCAGCGGACAAAACAACGCCGGGCTGACCCGGCGTTGATATAGCAAGCCATCCTTGGCTTGTCGGGAGTGCCGGGCCAACGCGGGCGTTGGCTATTGCCGGCTCACCCTTCGAGTTTTTTCTTCAGCAGTTCATTGACCTGGCCCGGGTTGGCCTTGCCTTTCGAGGCCTTCATGGCCTGGCCGACAAAGAAGCCGAACATCTTGCCGCGCTTGGCTTCATCAGCTGCGCGGTACTGTTCGACCTGCTCGGCGTTGGCCGCCAGCACATCATCCAGCATGCTTTCGATGGCGCCCGAATCGGTGACCTGCTTAAGGCCCTTCTTCTCGATCACTTCGTCAGCAGTGGCGCCTTCGCCAGCGGCCAGGGCCTCGAAGACCATCTTGGCGATCTTGCCGCTGATGGTGTTGTCCTTGATGCGCAGGATCAT
>DASUOY010000282.1:0-2719 GCA_036276395.1 Pseudomonas sp. | reverse complement strand
GGTGGCAGCCGGAGAGGCTGCCGGTGGTCAGTGCGATGCTGAGCAGTGTGGCTGAAATTGCGGTGATTGTGCGGTGATCATCCATGATATGCCCTCCATATCGACTGAGGGCATCCTTCCTGGCTGGCCCTAAAGTCAGCCTAGGAAGGGGATGTAAGAGTGGTTATCGGACTGAGGTCCGGGGTGTATTGGGCTCCTGTATGCCATGTACCGCCAGGGCCAGTTGCACGCGGTCATGCAGCTCCAGCTTGGCGAAGATATGGGTGAGGTGGTCCTTGATGGTGCGCTCGCTCAGCCCGAGCTGGCGGGCGACCTCCTTATTGGTGTCGCCGGAGGCTACGAGGCGGGCAACCTCGCGTTCGCGCGGCGTCAGCTGGTGTTGCCAGCCATTGCTGCTGTGGTTGAACGGGCCGGGGCGCAGGCCCTGTTCGGCCAGCTCCAGCAGGAAGGCGGAGAGCAGGGAGCGGCCCATCCACAGCTCGCCCTGCTGCAGGGCATTGAGCAGGCGGGGCCAGAGTGAGGGCTCTATGTCCAGCGAGCCATAGCCTCGGAAGCCGCAGCGTAGCGCGGTCAGGGCCTCGTGGTAATGCGGCTCGGTGCTGCAGGCCATGCGCGGCGCGCGCGTATGGCTAGGCCAGCACTCGGCCGTCAGCGGCGGCAGGTCGGGAAGCCGCAAGTCAATGATGATGACATCGCATTCCGGTGGTTCATGGTCGTGATACCAGAAGCGGTGTGTTTGCACCTGGGCTAGGCCGGCAAGGCCTTGGCGCCAGCGTGCCAGGGTGCGCGAGTCCGCGCTGTACAGATGTACCGTGTATAAGGTGTCACCCATGGCTGCTCATCCTGTAGCACATGAGGCCGCCCCGCGGCCTGCCAGGAAACTGCCAGCACTGCCAGCAGGTATGGCTGCGCCTTCTATATGCGCAGGTTTGGCAAATATAGTGCGTGCCAGGCGACCTCCGCCCTAGGCCGAACGGCTGGATCGTTATCAACTTTCTTCTGAGTGGGCGCCCGCTTTCGGCGGCAGCGGCGAGGCTTGGGTGCCTGGCCTGTAGCCATGTGCCCTGGTCTGGCGGCTGGCATGGCTTTCGCCTTGCTGTAGTGCTTAATAGGGTGATCGCCGTAGGCTCGGCTCTTTAGGGGGCTGCAGCGGGTGGGCTGAGTTGCTGCCGGTGCCGCGCTATGTAGGGCAGCTGTGCTAGGCGCGATAACAGCGCCGGTCGCTGACCACCGCCTGTAGCGGAATATCCCAGGGTGCCTGTTGCAGGGCATCCACTCTTTGCGCTTCATGCGCCAGGCCTAGCAGCCGGGGGCCGGCCTTGGCGCGCGCCTGCATAAACGCCAGGGTGCGGTCGTAGAAGCCGCCGCCCATGCCCAGGCGGCCACCCTGCGCATCAAAGCCCACCAGCGGCAATAAGATCACATCCAGCTCACGGGCATGGCGCCGCGGTGTAGACGCAGGCTCCGGTATGCCAAAGCGGTTACGCCGGAGGCGCAGGCCGGGTTGCCAGCGCGCAAAGCGCAAATGCGGTTGCGGAAATTCCATGAGCACGGGCAGGAACAGCCTATGGCCGCGGGCCTGGGCCTGGCGGGCAAAGTGCAGGGGGCTGATTTCGCCGTCGGCCGGCCAGTACAGAGCAATGTGCCGGGCTTGCCGGATTTCAGGCTGCTGCCACAGGCGCCGGCTTAGGGCGTGAGCCGCCTGGCGTTGCTGATAGGTGCTGAGTTGGCGCCGGCGCGCGCGTAATTCGCGCCGCAAGAGCTGACGCTCGCCAGATGCATAAGGAAAAGAAAGCGAGGAGGACATTGAAGTGTGTTCTCCGGAGTGCCGCTGCCAGTCGTGACCCTTGAACCCAGCGGTTCAAGGGGGAGGCACGGTGATGGAATAAGGCTTTCCGTCGGGCGGACATGCACACAACCACTACGCGTACATCCCTAAAAGAGAATATCGGCTCAGGGGACTAGACCAGCTGGCAAACACTCCAGGGAACACGCTGGCAGTATAACTGATTTCCGGGCCGGGGTGATTAATCCTGTCTGCGCTATGCTGTGAGCGCCGCCCGGCGTTCACACATCCAGCGTCTGGTACTGGTCCAGGGTGTTTTCAATTTTGGTGATGAGCTTGCTGAGTTCGGACTGGCTGACCGACTCGGCATCGGCCTGGCGCGAGGCGCTGATGAGCTCGTGGCTGATATTGAGCGCTGCGATCACGGCAATGCGCTCCAGGCCCAGGACCTTGCCGCCGGCGCGGATCTCGCGCATTTTGCGGTCCAGGTATTGCGCGCTTTGGCGCAGGCTGTCTTGCTCGGACTCGGGGCAGCTGATGCGGTAGGGCTTGTCCAGAATAAAAACTTCGAGGGTGCTGGTATCGCTGCTCATGGGGATCCTGGCACTTAGGGCCGTAATATGCGTGGGGAGGGTGGGCGGACTCAGTCCTGAGCTTCCAGGGCTTTGAGGCGCAAGATAATGGCTTCAACCCGGGCTTTGGCCAGTTCATTCTTACGTTGCAGGTCATCACGCTCGGCAAGCAATGATGATTCCGTGGCCCGCAGCTTCTTGTTTTCAGCAATAAGCCGCTGGGTTAGCTCGACCAGGCTGTCGATGCGCGCATTAAGCGTCTTGATCTCGGTGTCGAGCATGTCCCGTTCGCAGTATGTGGTATCGGAGAGTAATATAGGTTTTTCGTTGTTTAGGGGTCAATTGTTAAGCGACCCATGAT
>DASUOY010000281.1:0-3616 GCA_036276395.1 Pseudomonas sp. | reverse complement strand
GGCTCTGCAGATATTCGCGGCTGGCCGTGGGGGCTTGGCTCAGGCTGAGTTTGACCGACTGTTGTGCGGCGGCCGGTTGTGCGGTGCTAAGTTCGCGCTCATCCGCCAGCCAGGCCAGCAGGCCGCCATTCAGATAGTGGTAGCGGCCGTGGCCTATTATATCCAGCAGCCAGATAAAGCGCCCGGCCCAGCCGCCACCTTCGTCGTCATAGACCACATAGACCGCGTCGGGATTGTGCCCCAGTTCGCCGAACAGCTGTTCGAGCTGGGCCAGCTCCGGCGCCAGCCCCGGGGCTGGCGGTAGGCCCAGCTGGGTGCGTTTGGGGTCGACAAAGTGCGCCCCCGGGATATGCCCGGCGGCATAGCGTGCGCTGCTGGTCAGGTCGACCAGAATCAGTTCGGGTGCATTCAGGCGGCTGGCCAGGTCGGCCGGCTCAATAACCAGTGGCAACTCAGCGAAGGCGGTCATGCCGGGCCTCATCAATCTAGAAAGGGGCCGATTGTAGCGGAAAGCCTAACGTCCGCGCTTGGCAAAGCTGGCCAGGGCGCGCTCGATACATTGCACGGTTTTGCCGAAGGCCTGGACGCCGGCCTCGGTCATGCTCAGGCCGTTCTGGTCGGCGAGAATCAGCATGACCACGCGGTTGTTGCTGGCCAGCGAGCGGATCAGCAGGTGTTCGCTGGGGAACAGGCTTTTCAGGGCGCCGGGCAGCAGGGCGGAGAACTGCGCGATATTGGCCGGCGTTAGCCTTAGTTGCGCCGGGGCGCTGAGTAGGCGGCGCAGCACCTGGCTGTGCTGCGGGTCGAGGCTCAGGCGCGCGGCCGTGTGCTCCAGGCCCGTCTGCTGCTGCGCCTGCAGACGCGTGTGGTTGCGGTCGGCCAGCAGGATCAGCACGCGCTGCATGCCGCCCGCTTGCAAGGCCTGGTTGGCGCAATCGGTCAGCTGCAGCACATTGCTGAATGGGCTGGGCTGCGCCAGCAGCTGTGCGCAGTGCTGGCGCCAGGCGCTGATTACCGGGGGCTTGGTTTCTTCAGCGTGCGGCGGCTGCAGGTGGCGCGCCTGCCAGGGCCACAGGAGGGCCTCGGCCGGGTGCCACAGATCTGGCTGCGGGTGCTGGCGCGCACTGCTGACGGCATGTTGATGCAGCGCTTGCTGCAACTCATCCAATGGCAGTTGCAGGAACAGGCCGGTCAGGCGCTGCCAGCGCAGGCTGTGCTGGCCGTTCCAGGCATGGTGAGCGGAAAGCGCCAGGCCGTTGGCCAGCAGGATGCTGTTGGCCGGGTGGGTCAGCCAGCGGCGCAGATTGCTGTCGGCGTCCAGGCTCTGCTGCTGGTGCAGGGGGTGCTGGTTGTCGCGGGCGATATGCAGCGCCTTGACCAGCAGGCGGCGGTCGCTGACCAGCAGGCGATAACCCTGGGTGATCCAGTCGGGCAGGTGCCATTGCTCGCTCAGGGCCAGGCACAGTTGCAGCAGGGGGATGCCCAGTAGCTCTTGTTCGACCCTGGCCGCCGGTTCGCCTTTGACCAGCACCCGCTGCTCCCATTGCTCGAACAGCTCCGGGCGGGCCGCTACCAGGGTCCAGATGGGGGCGAGAAACAGCAGGCTGCCCCAGTGCACTTCTTGCCACAGGCGCGCGAGCCTGGCGGCAAACAGGCCATTGGCCTGCTGGCTGGCATGCAGGCTGATCAGCTGGATCTGCCGCAGCGCCTTGGGGATCTCACTGTCCGCGAGGGCGGGTTGGCGGTTGAGCAGCTCTTCGGTGCGCTTGAGGCCCAGGCGGCTGACGGCCGCTTCCAGGCTTTCGCTGGGCTCCTTGGGCGTTGCACCCTGGCGGTTGGCTTCGCGCAACACGCAGAGGGCAAACGCCGGGCAGGCTTGCATGCGCTCGGCAATTTCGCGCAGCGAGCGCCTGCTGTCGTTCAGGTCCTGGCGGATCAGGCGCTGGCTTTCCAGCGATATCGGCAATAACTGCCCGTCCAGCAGCTTTAGCCATTGAGGGAGAGTGCGAGGTAGTGAAGAAGGTGTGGGCATTCGGGTTGAGCCAAGCTGGCTTTTGACCTTAACTGGCTATAGTCTCGCGCAAATCTTCCGATAAATAGAAGGGTTGTTTTGCGCAGCCCTTGCTCCCCTTAGTTTTGGCACCTGTCTCTTATGGCAAAAATCATCGGCATTATTGTGGTGCTCGCCTGTGTAATTGGCGGCTTCATACTTTCCGGCGGCCAGTTTATGGCGCTGGTGCACCCTTACGAAGTCTTGATCATTGGCGGCGCGGCGCTGGGGGCTTTTTTGCAGGCCAACCCCGGCAGCATGTTTATGCACGTGTTCAAGAAGTCGCTGAGCATGTTCAGCTCGCGCTTCACCCACACCTATTACCTCGAAGTGCTCAAGTTGGTGTACGAGATACTCAACAAGAGCCGGCGCGAGGGCATGATGGCCATCGAGGCGGATATCGAGGATCCGGCGGCCAGTCCGATTTTCAGCAAGTACCCGGGCATCCTCAAGGATGAACGGATGACCGCCTATATCTGCGATTACCTGCGCATCATGTCCTCCGGCAACATGGCTCCCCATGAACTGGAGGGGCTGTTCGACATGGAAATCGCCAGCCTCAAGGAAGACCTGGAGCATCCGGCCCATGCCGTGGCCAAGGTGGCGGACGGCATGCCGGCCATGGGTATCGTGGCGGCCGTACTGGGTATCGTGATCACCATGTCGATTCTCGCCGAGGCGGATAACGCCATGATCGGCTACAAGGTGGGCTCGGCCCTGGTGGGTACCTTCCTCGGCATTCTGGCTTCCTATGGCTTTTTCGGCCCGCTCTCCGCGGCTCTGGAACACGATGCCAAGGAAGAACTGAACGTGTACGAGGCGATCAAGGCCGGCCTGGTCGCCTCGGCTTCCGGCATGCCGCCTTCGCTGGCCGTGGAGTTCGCCCGCAAGGTGCTCTACCCGGCGCATCGGCCGAGCTTTATCGAGCTTGAACAGGCCATGCGCGGAGGCTAATGCTGAGCCATGGAAAATAATCAGCCGATTATCGTCAAGCGGATCAAGAAGACCGCTGGCGGCCATCATGGTGGCGCCTGGAAAATTGCCTTTGCCGACTTTGCCACCGCGATGATGGCGTTCTTTCTGGTGATGTGGCTGATGTCCTCGGCCACGCCAGAACAGAAGAAGCTGATTTCAGGCTATTTCAAAGACCCCATAGGTTTTTCCGAAAGCGCCAGCCCCTATGTGATCGACCTGGGCGGCTCGCCTACGCCCGCGCCGGACCGCACCCTCAACCCGGAGGAGAAGCCCGAGGGGGAAGAGACTCCAGCCCAGGTCGATCCGCAGCAGGCTGAATCCCTGGCCGAGGAAGTCGAGCGCGAGCGCCTCGAACTGCTACTGCAGGAGTTGCAGAACAAGGTCGAGGAAAACCCGCAGCTGCAGCGCTTCAAGGACCAGATCCTGTTCGAAATCACCCAGGATGGCCTGCGTATCCAGATCATGGATGCCGAGAACCGACCGATGTTCGACAGCGGCAGTGCGCGCCTGCAGCCCTATTTCGAGGACATTCTGCTGGCCCTGACCGACACCATCGCCGCGGTGCCGAACAAGATCAGTGTCAGTGGCCAT
>DASUOY010000280.1:0-4899 GCA_036276395.1 Pseudomonas sp. | reverse complement strand
GCCAGGGGTGCCGTCGGCCGCGGCGATAAATTTCGGCACCAGCAGCAGACTGATGCCCTTCACCCCCGCAGGTGCATCCGGCAGGCGCGCCAGCACCAAGTGAATGATATTTTCCGAGAGGTCCTGCTCACCGCCGCTGATAAAGATCTTGCTGCCGCTAACCTTGAAGCTGCCATCCGCCTGCGGCTCTGCCTTGGTGCGCAGCAGCGCCAGATCGGTGCCGGCCTGCGGTTCGGTGAGGCACATGGTGCCGGCCCACTGGCCGCTGACCAGCTTGGGCAAATAGGCGTTTTTCAGCGCGGCGCTGCCATGTTTGTACAGCGCCAACACCGCGCCTTCGGTCAACCCGGAGTACACCCGGAACGACAGCGAGGCGCCCATCAGCATCTCGTGAAAGTTGCACGCCAGCATCTGCGGTAGCGCCTGGCCACCGTACTCGCTCGGCCCGGTCATGCTCGCCCAGCCGTTATCGACATACTGCCGATAGGCCTCGGCAAAGCCATCCGGGGTGCTCACCTGGCCGTCGCTCAGTTGGCAACCCTGCTCGTCGCTATTGCGGTTGAGCGGTGCCAGCACCTCGGCGGCGTAGCGCGCGCCCTCCTCCAGCACGCCGTCGATCAGCTCGCGGTCGAGGCCATTGCCGAGCAACTCACAGTGGCCGCTGATATCGAACAGCTCGTGCAGCACAAAGCGCATATCGCGCAGCGGGGCTTGGTAACTCATACCCGGCCCTCCTGCACGTCGGCAAAGCGCCGGCCGCTGCCGGCCAGTTTTTCAATCAGTGCCGCCGGCTGCCAGTGGCTACCGAAGTGGCTTTGCAAGTCCTGCAAACGCCCCAGGATATCCGCCGCGCCCTGGCTATCGGCCCAGGTCATCGGCCCGCCCTTGTCGGCCGGGAAGCCATAGCCGTTGAGGTAGACCAGATCGATGTCGTGGCTATTGGCGGCGATATTCTCTTCGAGAATTTTCGCCCCCTCGTTGACCAGCGCCAGCAGGCAGCGTTCGAGGATTTCCTCAGGGCCAATCTCACGGCGAGCAAAGCCCAAGTGCTCGGACACCTGCAGCACCAGGGCATCCACCTCGGGATCGTGCTCGGCCTGGCGGCTGCCCTCGGCGTAGCGGTAATAACCCAGGCGCGCCTTCTGGCCAAAACGGCCGAGGCCGCAGAGGCGGTTGTCGACCTGCACCGCCGGATCGTCCTGGCCAAAGCCTGCCAACTCGCGGGCGCGCCATTCCAGGTCGATGCCGACCACGTCGTACATGCGGAACGGGCCCATGGCGAAACCAAAACCCTGCAACGCGGCATCGACCTGATGCGGATAGGCACCCTCGAGCAGCAGCATGCGCGCCTCGCGGACATAGGTGTGCAGCATGCGATTGCCGATAAAGCCATGGCAGTTGCCGGCCACCACCGCCACCTTGCCGATGCGCCGGCCCAGTTCCAGCGCGGCGTCCAGCACGGCGGGAGCGGTCTGCGCGCCACGCACGATTTCCAGCAGCTTCATGATGTGCGCCGGGCTGAAGAAGTGCAGGCCCAGCACCTGCTCGGGGCGCAGGGTAACGCCGGCGATGGCGTCGATATCCAGCGCCGAGGTGTTGCTGGCGAGAATCGCGCCCGGTTTCAGGGTGGCGTCGAGCGTGCGGAAGATCTGCTGCTTGAGTTCGAGGTTTTCATACACCGCCTCGATCACCAGATCGGCGTCGGCCAGGGCCGCGTAATCGCCCACCGGGGTGACGCAGGCCAGGCGCGCGGCCGACTGCTCTTCGTTGATACGACCCAGTTTGAGGTTATGCGCATTAGTCTCGGCCACCAGGATCATGGCCTGCGCGAGCATCTGCGAGTTGTTGTCCAGCCACAGCACCTGAATCCCGGCGTTGGCCAGGCTCATCACGATACCGCGGCCCATGGTGCCCGCGCCGATCACGGCGGCCTGCTGAACCTCGAATGCCTTGCCCATGCCCACCCCTCTGTCAGTTGCCGAAAGAAATGCGTGTTGCGCCATGAAATGGCGTGGCGCACAAAGAAAATTCGCCAGCCACCATAAGCAAGGCGTTACTATTTTTGAAATTTAGTCTTGTGATAAGTCGTATTCAGTAAATGAATATCTCAACCTTCGACCTCAACCTGCTGCGCGTGTTCGATGCGCTGATGCGCGAGCAGAATGTCTCCCGCGCCGCCGAGCGCCTGTCGCTCAGCCAGCCGGCGGTAAGCAACGCCCTGAACCGCCTGCGCGAGCTGCTCGACGATCCGCTGCTGGTGCGGGTTGGTCGCAGCATGCAGCCGACACCCCGGGCCCTGGCATTGGAGGCGCCGATCCGCGCCGCCCTGCAGCAGATCGAACAGAGCCTCAACGCCGGTGAAGTGTTCGACCCGGCCAGCAGCCGCCAACGCTTCAGCATCGCCGTCACCGACTATGTGGAACTGATCTGCATGCCGCGCCTGCTCGAACGGCTCAGCCAGCAGGCCCCGGGCATGCGCATCGAGATCCACCACCTGAGCCCCAGCCTCCCCGCCGAGGCGCTGGACAAGGGCGAACTGGATCTGGTGCTGGGCCGCTTCGAGGAAATCCCCGCGCGCTTCGCCCGCCAGCACTGGATGAGCGAAACCCTGCTGCTGGCGCTGCGCCGCGATCACCCGCTGGGCGCAGGCCCGATGGACCTGCAGCGCTTTCTGCAACTGCGCCACCTCTGGGTGCACGGCGGCCAGACCCGCGGCATGGTCGACCAGTGGCTGGGCGAACAGGGCCTGTGCCGGGAAATTCTCTACACCACGCCCAACTACCTGCAGGCCGCGCATATTGTTGCCGGCAGCGAACTGGCGGCGGTGCTGCCCAGCCAGCTGGCCCAGCACTTTGCCGCCCTGCTGCCGCTGCAGCTGTTCGAGCTGCCGTTCGCCCTCGGGCCCTTCCATCTGGAGATCGTCAGCCTGGCCCAGCGCCAGCGCGACCCGGCACTGCACTGGCTGATCGAACAGATAGTCGCCAGTGGCCAGCGCTAGGCGGAGCGGCTTCCTATACTGAGCACTCTGGAACGCATTAGGGGAAGGCGATGGGCAAGTCGGGCTGGGTATTGCTGGTGGGGCTGCTGAGCACTATGGCCGAGGCCGCCAGCCTGGATATCGAACTGCGGGACAAGGACGGCAAGCCGCTCGCCGAGGCAGTGCTGTGGATCGAACCCGGACCGACCCAGAGCAGTGCAGCGCCGGCCCTGATGGATCAGCAGAAGCGCCAGTTCACCCCCTATATCCTGCCGGTGCAGGTCGGCACCACGGTGAGCTTCCCCAACTCCGACCCGATCAACCACCACGTCTATTCCTTTTCCCCGGCCAAGCGCTTCGAACTGCGCCTGCACCAGCAGAAGGCCGCACCTCAGGAGATGCGCTTCGATCAGCCTGGCCTGGTCACCCTGGGCTGCAATATCCATGACTGGATGCTCGGCTTTATCCTGGTGCTGGACAGCCCCTGGTTCGCCCAAACCGACAAGAACGGCCGCACCCGCCTGCAATTCGACGCCGCCGCCGGGCAGCAGCTGCACCTCTGGCACCCGCGCATCCATGATGGCGAACCCATGACTCGCCCCCTGAGCGCCGACAGCAACCTGACCTGGCAGCTCAACAACCCGCTCAAGCGCGACCCCAGGCCGAAGGCGCCCGTCATGCGTCCCCAGGGCAAAGGCGGCTATGTGCCTTAAAACAACTTGGCAGGGCTGCGGGTTAATTCGGCAAGCGCTCGAATAGGTATTCGCCGCCCGCCTCATGGCCGGCCACTGCCACGGCACCGTACTGCGGCTGCTGCGGGTAGTCCTCACTCACCCCGCGGCGTACCACCTGGTACAGATTGAAGCCCGGCACCGTGGCGTCCAGCCCTTGCAGGCTGCGCAGAAAATGCCAGGCGAATATCGAGTGGCCCTCCTTGCCCTCGTCGGATACCGGCTCCTCGCCCCCGGATGACAGCACCAACACGCTGCGTTTGCGCAGCACCTCGCCGGGGGCAAGCCGCCCGCCCTGGTAGGTCTGGCCACGCACCAGGGAGCCGGAGAAGCAGCTGTCCGACACCAGCAGGACCTGCCGCGCGGGAATCGCCCGCAGCAGGGTGGCGATGTCCTGGTTGGAGATCCACTGCGCCGCCGTCTTCACCGAGCCATCGCTGGGTATCCAGTAGCCCATCTCGGTGTCATCCATCAGGTAGCCATGCCCGGCGTAGTAGACGAACACCGCGTCGGCCGGCGTCATCTCGCGGGCCAGAGCGGCCACCGCGCGAACAATATCGGCCTTGCTGGCATTGGTCAGCACACGCAACTCGAAGCCCAGCACCTGCTTGAGGGCGGCGGCAACCTGCTCGACATCGCGGATAGGCGTAAGCAGCGGCGGAATCGGCGCCTGGTACTGGTTATTGCCGATCAGCAGCGCCACGCGCCGTTCGATCGGCCGCCCGGCAATGGCCGCCGGCACACCGCCAAGCGCGGCCTTGGGTAGGCAGTAGGCCTGATCGTCATCGGCGGCGGTGCACTCGCGCACATCCACCACCCGCGGATTGCGCCGCAACTCCTCCAGGGCCTCGCGGTACAGCAGGGTGCGCGCCTGATGGCGCTGCACATCGATCGCCTGCATCTGCGCCCGCCCGGGGATGCCGCCGACAAAGGGCGGCGGGCGAAAATCGGCGAGCACAGGTGTGACCAGCCAAAGCAACGCCCAAGCCAAACCCCGTGCCGCTTTCATCGTCCACCCTCCGCGCGCGCCAACAGAGCTGGCCAGTGTCGCACCCAACAACAAGCATGGTCGAAGCCAGGCAAGCGCTCCAGGCGCCCGCCATGACGCGCGACGAAGTGCGCGGCCACCGCCGTGGGCACGGCGGCGACGTCTTTACCGCTCAGGCGCCGGTCCGTCCAGCGGGTCCAGCC
>DASUOY010000279.1:0-10676 GCA_036276395.1 Pseudomonas sp. | reverse complement strand
CTAGATTGGCGTCTGCAATGCTCTATCGCCAGCGCAAGGCCATCGAGGAGCATGAGCGCTATATGGCGCATCTGGAACGCCTGATGACCGAGCATGTGCACGAGCAGCTGGCCCACGACGATCTGGTGCGGGTGCTGCTGGTGGACGACCGCGCGGAAAACCTGCTGGCTCTCGAGGCCGTGCTGAGCGATATCGACGAGCTGCACATGGTCAAGGCCAGCTCGGGGTCCGAGGCCCTGCTGGCGCTGAGCGAGCATGTGTTCGCCGTGGTCCTGCTGGACGTGCAGATGCCGGGCATGGACGGCTTCGAAACCGCCGAACTGATCCGCGCCCAGAGCCGCAATAACCAGTTGCCGATCATCTTCGTCACCGCCGGGATGAAGGACCATGGCTACCAGTTCAAGGGCTATGAGCGCGGCGCGGTGGACTACCTGATCAAGCCGCTGGAGCCGGTGATCCTGCGCAGCAAGGTCAAGGTGTTCTGCGACCTGTTCCGCCAACGCCAACGCCTGGAGCAGCAGGGCAACTACCTCGAGGGCCTGGTGGCCGAACGCACCGCCGCGTTGCAGCACACCGCCGCGCAGCTGGAGCGCAGCCGCGAAGACTACCGCCGCCTGCTGGAGTCGGTGACCCACCATCGCTATGTGCTCAGCCTGGGTGATGGCCACTTGCAGTCCAGCGGCTACAGCCCGGCCTGCGAGGCGATCACCGGCTACCCGGCCAGCGCCTATGAGGCGGACCCGGTGCTGTGGCGCAAGCTGGTGCCGGAGGCCGATCGCGATGGCTTTCTCGCCACTGTCGAGCAGGTGCTGAACGATGGCCTGACCCGCAGCCTGGAACATCGCATCCTGCTCGACAGCGGCGCGGAGCGCTGGATGCGCAGCACCTTCGTGCGCCGCGCGGAGGCGGCCGAGCCCGATGCGCCGCGGCTGTGCGATGTGCTGGTGGAGGATATCGACGAACGCAAGCGTGCCGAGGAGGCGCAAGCGCGCCTGGCCGAGCGCCTGGAACTGGCGACCCGGGCCGCCCGCCTGGGCATCTGGGACTGGGATATCGGCCGCGACCTGCTGGTCTGGGACGCGCGCATGTTCGAGCTCTACGATATGGCCCCGGAAAATTTCGCCGGTACCCACCAGGCCTGGCTGGCCAATCTCCATCCGGATGATCGCGACGCCTGCATCGGCGCGGTGCGCAGTGCGTTGCGCGGCGAGGGCAGCTACACCAGCGAGTTTCGCGTGCGCTGGGCCGACGGCAGCCTGCACCACCTCAAGGGCCATGGCCAGGTCATCCGCGATGCCCAGGGCCAGGCGCAGCGCCTGATCGGGGTCAACTACGACATCAGCGAACGCAAGCGCAGCGAGGCGGAAATACTGCGCCATCGCGACCATTTGCAGGAACTGGTGGATGAGCAGGCCGCCAACCTGCGCGCCATAGTCGAGTACGCGGCGGACGGCATCGTCACCCTCGATCAGGGCCAGCACATTCTCAGCTTCAACCCCGCCGCCGAGCGCATGTTCGGCTATAGCGCCGCCGAGGTGCTGGGCCAGCCCCTGCAGCTGTTGATCCCCGAACCCCGTTCGGCGCACTTCGTCGGTGCCGGCAGCGAGATGCAGGGACGCCGACAGAGCACCAGCGAGTTTCCCCTCTATATAGCCGTCAGCGCCATGGAGGTGGCCGGCGAACAGCGCTTTATCGCCGTGCTGCACGATATCTCGGCGCAGAAGGAGGCCGAGGCCAGCCTGGTCAAAGCCCGCGAAGAGGCCGAGGCGGCCAACGAGGCGAAGTCGGCCTTTATCGCCAATATGAGCCAGGAGATCCGCACGCCGATGAACGCCATCATCGGCATGACCGAGCTGCTGCTGGAGTCGCCGTTGCAGGCCGAGCAGGGCAAGCTGCTGCGCTCGGTGGCGCACTCGGCCAAGGCCCTGCTCGGCATTCTCAACGACATTCTCGATCTGTCCAAGCTCGACAGCGGCAAGCTGGAGCTGGAGGCGCTGCCCTTCAGCCTGCGCCAGCTGTGCGATGAGGTGGTCGAACTGTTCCGCGGCAATGCCCAGGCCAAGGGCCTGAGCCTGGAACTGCAACTGGATTCGCGGCTGCCGGCTTGCCAGATCGGCGATCCGACGCGCTTGCGCCAGGTGCTGCTCAACCTGCTCGGCAATGCCATCAAGTTCACCGAGCGCGGCGGGGTCAGCCTGCGCGTGCGGATGGACGAGGGCCGCGACCGCTGGCAGGTGCGCGTGGAGGACAGCGGCATTGGCATACCCGCCGAGCGCCTGCCGATGATCTTCGAGCGCTTCGCCCAGGCCGATCAGTCCACCACCCGGCGCTTCGGTGGTACCGGCCTGGGCACCACCATCTCCCGTGGCTTGGTCGAGCGCATGGGCGGGCAGATATGGGTGGAAAGCACCGAGGGGCAGGGCAGCGTATTCGGTTTCAGCCTGTGCCTGCCGCAGGCTCAGGGCATGGCCGAGCTGAACGAGACCAGCGCGCTGCAACGGCCGGCAGAGGCGCCGCGCATCCGCCCGCTGCACATCCTGTTGGTGGACGATATCCCGCTCAACCAGGAACTGCTGGTGCGCCGCCTGCAGCCGCTGGGCCACCGGTTCCGCCTGGCCGAGAACGGCCGGGTGGCCCTCGAGCTGTTCCGCCAGGAGCGCTTCGACCTGGTGTTGATGGACGCCATGATGCCGGAACTCGACGGCATAGCCGCGACGCGGGCGATGCGCGCGCTGGAGGTCGAGCGCGGCGCGGGCGAGCATGTACCGCTGATCATGCTCAGCGCCAGCGTGCTGCCCAGCGACCGGCGCCGCTACTACGAGGCCGGCGCCGATGCCTTTGTCGGCAAGCCGATAGATTTCACCGAGTTCTATACCTGCCTCGCCGGTTTCTTCCCGCAGCAGGGAGGCGTGCCCGAGGTCGCCGCGGTCGAGCCCGATGGCCTGGCCGAGCTGCCGCAACTGGTCGGGCTCGATCTGCGCGCCGGTCTGGCCGCCTGGGGCGAGCTGGCCGTCTATCGGCGCGCCCTGGGCTGTTTCCGCGACAGCTACGGCCAGGCGTTGCACAATATCCGCGGCATGCTCGCGGCCGGTCAGCGCCGCGAGGCCTACCGCCTGCTGCATACCCTCAAGGGGTTGGCCGGCAACCTGGGCGCCTATGATCTGGCCGCCCTGCTGGCCGAGCTGGAGCCCAGGCTGAGCGACGAGGAGGCCTTGCCCGAGGCGCTGTTGCTCGAAGCCGAGCGGCGCCTGGCGCTAGTGCTGGAGTCGATCGGGCAGTTCAAGCGCACCCAGCAGGTGCTGGAACCGGGCAGCGTGCCGCGCGCAGAGCCGCAGCAACTGATTGGCGCCCTGGAATGCCTACTGCTGGCCATCGACCGCGCCGAACTCGACGAGGCCGCCCTGGCCCAGTTGCGCCAGGGCCTGGATGGCGAACGCTTTGCCCGCCTCGAGGCGCTGATCGACAGCTTCGATTTCGCCCAGGTGCGTGCCTATGTGCTGGAGTTGCTCGGCCAGTTGCGTGGCAGGCTGCGTGGCCGTGGCTAGGGCAAAGATCCTACTGGTCGACGACGAGCCGCAGAACCTGCAGCTGCTGCGCCAGATCCTCAAGGACGACTATGACCTGGTCTTCGCCCGCAACGCGGCGGATGCCCTGCGCCTTGCGCTCGAACAGCCTCCCGCGTTGATCCTGCTGGATGTGATGATGCCGGCCGTCGACGGTTACCAGCTGTGCCGCCAGCTCAAGGCCGACCCGCGCAGCCAGGCGATTCCGCTGATCTTCGTCAGCGCCCTGGGCGATGCGGGCGACGAGGCTCGCGGCCTTGCCCTGGGCGCTGTGGCCTACCTGCGCAAGCCGCTAAGCCCCAGTGCGGTGAGGCTGTGCGTGCGCAGCCATCTGCCCTGGGGTGAAAGCTAGGGGTTGTAGCTGTGTGGTATGCGCCAGTTGATGGCGGATATGCCCGCAGTTGTGCCCTGAATCCCGCTTTAGCCAAGCTCTGAATCCTGATTCACTGAGTAAACACTGAACTGGGATTCAGAGCATGGCTTACCGCACCACGGCGTTACGACTCGACCGCGACCAGGCCCTGCGCGAGCGCATCCTCGTCTGCGCCCTGCAGCGGGTCGCCGAGGGCGGTTTCGCTGCGCTGACCATGCAGGCCCTGGCCGAAGCAGCGGGTATCGCTACCGGCAGCCTGTACCGGCACTTTCGCAGCAAGGGCGAGCTGGCCGCCGAGGTGTTCGCCGTCGCCAGCCAGCGTGAAGTGGCCGCCCTCGCCGAGACCCTGGGCGGCCCAGGCAACCCGGCGCAGCGCCTGGCCGCCGGCCTCGAACGTTTCGCCGCGCGGGCCTGGGACAGTCGCCAGCTGGCCTTCGCCCTGATCGCCGAGCCGGTGGAGCCGGAGGTGGACGAGCAGCGCCTGCGCTTTCGCGAGGCCTACGCCGCACTGTTCGCCGAGCTGCTCGCGGAGGGCTTGGCCAGCGGCCAGTTCCGCGCACAGCCGATCAATCTGGTGGCCGCCTGCCTGGTCGGCGCCACCGCCGAAGTGCTGGTCGGCCCGCTGTCGCCGCCTGCCCGTGCGGCCCGTGAAGCCGGTTATCCCGCCCCCAGCCTGGCGCAAGTCAGCCAGGCGCTTGTCACCTTCTGTCTACGCGCCGTTGGCGCCCCATTGCCCATCGAGGAATCGCAGCCATGAACGCCAGCCAGCACGCCGAAACCCATGAAGTGTTCAACCAGGTGCCGCCCCTGGACGGGGCCAACCTGTACCGTGTCGACCTGCCGCTGCAGCAGTGGACCCAGCGTTTCGGCGGCGGCTGGGCCGAGCAGCGCCTGGATGCCTATGGCGCCCTGGCCGGCGGCGAGCTGATGGCTGCGGGCTTTCTCGCCAACGAGAACAAGCCGGTATTCAAGAGCCACGACCGCTATGGCCATCGCGTCGATCTGGTGGAGTTCCACCCGGCCTATCACCAGTTGATGAGCGCCGCCATCGCCCATGGCCTGCCGTCCATGCCCTGGACCGAGCCGCGCGCCGGTGCCCAGGTGGCCCGCGCCGCCATGAGCTACCTGCACAGCCAGGCCGAAGCCGGCAGCGGTTGTCCGCTGACCATGACCTTCGCCAGCGTGCCGGCGCTCAAGCTGCAGGCCGATGTGGCCGAGAAGTGGCTGCCGAAAATCCTCTCCAGCCAGTACGACCCGCGCAACCTGCCGATCGAGCAGAAAACCGGCGCCACCATCGGCATGGCCATGACCGAGAAACAGGGCGGCACCGATGTGCGCGCCAACACCACCCGCGCCTATCCGGTCGGTCTCGGCGGCCCGGGCCAGGCCTACGAGCTGGTGGGGCATAAGTGGTTCTGCTCGGCGCCGATGTGCGACGCCTTCCTCACCCTGGCCTACACCGACAAGGGCCTGACCTGCTTTCTGCTGCCGCGCCACCGCCCGGACGGTACGCGCAACGAGTTCTATATCCAGCGCCTGAAGAACAAGCTGGGCAACTGGTCGAACGCCTCCAGCGAGGTGGAATTCCGCGGTGCCCTGGCCTGGATGGTGGGCGAGGAGGGCCGTGGCGTGCCGACCATTATCGAGATGGTGGCGCTGACCCGTTTCGACTGCATGATCGGCTCCAGCGCCCTGATGCGTCAGGCCCTGACCCAGGCCGCGCATCACTGCGCCCATCGCCAGGTTGGCGGCCGGCTGCTTAGCGAACAGCCGCTGATGCAGAACGTGCTGGCCGATCTGGCCCTGGAAAGCGAGGCCGCCCTGGCCTTGACCATGCGCATGGGCAAGGCCCTGGACAACGCCAGCGATCCGCAGGAAGACAAGTTCGCCCGCCTGGTTACCGCCGTGGGCAAATATTGGATCTGCAAGCGCGCCCCGGCGATGATCAACGAGGCCGCCGAGTGCATGGGCGGCGCCGGCTATGTCGAGGACACCATACTGCCGCGGCTGTACCGCGAGGCGCCGGTCAACTCGACCTGGGAAGGTTCGGGCAACGTGCAGTGCCTGGATGTGCTGCGTGCGCTGTCCAAGGAGCCGGGCGTGCTCGATGCGCTGTTCCATGAGCTGGGCGATGGCCATGGCGATGCGCGCCTGAAGACGCATATCCAGCAGTTGCAGGCGGATTTCCGTGACAGCGCCGATATCCAGTACCGCGCCCGCCAGCTCACCGAGGACGTGGCCCTGGCGCTGCAGGCCAAGCTGCTGCTGGAGGCCGGCAATGCGGCGGTGTCCGATGCCTTTATCGCCAGTCGCCTGGGCGGCCAGGGTGGGCGGGCCTACGGCACCCTGCCGCGCGGCCTGGATATCCCGGCGCTGGTGGCGCGTAGCGCGCCGCAACTGCCCTGAGCGCGCTTATTGGTACTGGCGCAGTAACGCCTGCCACTGCGGGTCCTTGGCCATGCCTTTGAGGATGGGCAGCAGATAGCGGTAAACGTCCTGGTGGCTGCGCGGCACCAGCACGCGGCGGGTGAAGATATCGTGGGGCTTGGCCGAGAGGTGAAACTGCTCCTGCCAGCCCTCGCGGGCGATCAGGTAGTTGAGGGTGGAGCGGCTGACGATGCCGACGTCCACCCGGCCCTTGAGCACCATTTGCAGCACTTCGCGCTCGCCCACCGTGTTGCTTCTGTCGATTTTGCCCGCCGCCACCAGAGGGTCGACACCAAAGTAGGTGAAGCCCAGCACGCCGCCGAGGCGTTTGCCGATCAAAGATTGCGGCCCCCGGTAGGTGAAGGCGGTCTGTTTCAGCGAGATGATCTCGTCGCGATCCTCATAGAAGCCCGGGGTCCAGAGGTACTTGCGTTCCTGCTTGTCGTGAAACCAGGGGGGGCTGACGCCGAGCAGCACGCCGTCCAGGGTTTCGCGTTCGAGGTCCTGCTCCACGCGGTTGCGCGGCACGAACTGGGTCTGGAAGTGGTAGGCGTCGCCCTTGCTGTTGAGGTAGCGGGAGAAGTCGTAATACAGCCCCAGTTCCTGTTGCAGGTCGACGATAAAGGGCGGTTTCAGGTGGTAGGCGTAGACGGTTACCTGGCGCGCCTCGCGGGCCAGGGCCGGCAGGGCGCAGCACGCCAGTAACGCCAGCAGTATCTGCCCTGACAACAGGTAGCTGGATAATCCAGACCTCAGGCTGCGGTGCATCGAGACTCTCCGGCCACCGGCGGCGATCCTCGGCGCCGGTGTACTGCAATTTCTTGTTATCTGTCACGGACATGCTAGTCGGACGCGAGGCAGTTGCTGGGCGCAATCTGACTTGCCGGTCAGTCTACCCGGCTTGGTCTGGTTCGAGGGCTTTTTGCCGGCCTGAAATCTGCCGTTTGTCTGCTGGTTAACGTTTTTGCCAGAGCAGCTTGCCGGTGTTGCTCTCGGTCACCAGGGTTTGTCCGTCGATGCGGTAATAGGCGGCGGGCTGGTAGTCGCCCTGGCCTTGCAGTTGCACCAGCAGCAGGCCGTCCTGGCTGCGCCAATGGCCGCGGTATTGCAGCTCGCCGGGGCCATCATCCGCGTGTTGGGCATCATTGCCGCTGCGTTGCCACTGCGCGACGCTGCCGTCGGCCGCCAGTTGCAGGGTCATCCGCCTGGCCGGGGCGGCGCTATCGGCGGCGGGGTGCAACTTATGCAGCCAGGTGCCGACCAGGGCGGGGTCGCGCTGCGGGTCGCTGGCTTGGGCGCTAGGCGTTGGCACATTGTCCTGACGCTGGAACAGCGCCTCGCGCTGCAGCACTTCGTGGCTGTGCAGGGTGCGCGCGACTATGCGGGCATTGAGCATGGCGTTGGCGTAGTTGGCGTTCATATTGGCCAGCACGGCGCCCGACTCCGGGTCGAGGATCTGCGCCTGCAGCAGCTGGCCGTCGAAGTGGCCGCTGATGGTCAGGCGCAGGCGGTTGTTCTCCATATACTGGCCTTTGATCTGCTGGCCCTGGCTATGCAAGATCATCTCGGCCGGCAGGCCGTCCAGGATGGCGAGGTAGCGGCCATCCAGTTCGCCGGCCGCCAGCGCGGCGGGCAGTAGACAGAGCAGGCAGCAGGACAGCAGGCGCGGCATAAGCGGTTCTCGTGTGGCAGGCTGCGGATAAGACTAGACGCTTGACCTGGGGGCCGCCCCGGGGTTGCAGACTGGCCGCGCAATCCACTGAGGAGTCCTGTCCATGACCCGTACCCAAGCCTTTCGCCATGAACTGCAACTGGCCCGTGAGCAGCGTTTGCGCGCCGACAGCGGCGCCGAACTGCGCCATCTGGAACGTGCCCATATTCTCGGCCAGCCGAGCTTCTTCCAGCATGGCTATAGCCATTGGCTGATGCTGCTGTGGGCCTGGCGCCAGCACGACTGGGCCGAGCTGGCCGCGCAACTGTTGCGCCTGCCTGGCAGTTTCGGTTCGCTGCTGGGTGTCTACCCCCTGGGCAACCCCGGTACGCGCCGGGTCGGGCCGCTGACCCCGCAGGCCGTGCCCGAGGACTTGCGCGCGCTGCTCAAGTAGCCTGCGCCGGCAACGCCGCGCTATCCCAAGCGCGGCGGATCAGGGCAAGATAGAGCCATTGAGATCAGCCAGGAAGGTGCCTTGTGAACCCTTGTTCCGATGACTTTATTGTCGCCAACACCGCTGAAGAGGCGGTGGATCGTCTGGCCGCCTTGCACCTGCAGGCGACCACTGCCCTCAGCCAGGCGCTCAAGCGTTATCTGAAAGAGCGCGTCAAGCCGGACGCCGCCCAGCAGTGCCAGTTTCGCTACCCCGAATTACGCTTGATCTACCTGTGTCAGGGCGAAGTGCCGACCACCGTGCGCGCCTACGCCAAGGTGCAGGTTCCGGGCACCTACAGCATCACCGTTACCCATCCGGCGGCGTTCCGCAAATACCTGCTGGAGCAACTGCGCCCGCTGATGAGCGACTTCACCGTGCGCGTGGAAGTGGGCATCAGCCAGCAGAACATCCCCTATCCCTATGTGGTGGAGCAGGGCGATGAGCTGGCCGGCTCCGGGGTGACCGCCGCCGAACTGGCGCGGGTGTTCCCCAGCACCGACCTGTCGGCCGCCACCGATGGCACCGCCGATGGCCTGTACGACTGGGAAAACACCGATCCGCTGCCGCTGGCGCTGTTCGATGCGGCGCGGGTGGATTTCTCCCTGCGCCGCCTGGTGCATTACACCGGCAGCGACTGGCGCCATGTGCAGCCGTGGATCCTGCTGACCAACTACCACCGCTATGTCGACCAATTTATCCGCCACGGCCTGGACATGCTGGTGGGTGAGTCGCGTTTTACCCGCATGGTGCTGCCGGGCAATGTGGTGATCGAGCGCGGCATGGCCGAAGGCGAGATGCAGGCGATCATCGAGAACGTCATCTGGCACCGCTACCAGATGCCGGCCTACCACCTGCAGGCCGAGGACGGCCATGGCATCACCCTGGTCAATATCGGCGTCGGCCCGTCCAACGCCAAGAACATCACCGACCACCTGGCCGTGCTGCGCCCGCACTGCTGGCTGATGATCGGCCACTGCGGCGGCCTGCGTCAGTCGCAGACCATCGGCGACTACGTGCTGGCCCACGCCTATATGCGCCGCGACGGCATCCTCGACCGGGTGCTGCCGCCGAACATCCCGCTGCCGGCCCTGGCCGAAGTGCAGCAGGCGCTGCAGGAAGCGGCCAAGCAGGTCACCGGCGAGCAGGGCGATGAGCTGAAAAAGCGTCTGCGCACCGGCACGGTGCTGACCTACGACGACCGCAACTGGGAACTGCGCTGGGCCCAGGAACGGCCCCTGATCAACCTGTCCCGCGCGGTGGCGGTGGATATGGAAAGCGGCACCATCGCCGCCCAAGGCTATCGCCTGCGGGTGCCCTACGGCACGCTGCTGTGCGTCTCGGACAAACCGCTGCACAGCGAGATCAAGCTGCCGGGCGCCGCGGGCGCCTTCTACGAACGTGCGGTGACCCAGCACCTGCATATCGGCATCGCCGCCCTCGACCTGCTGCGCAGCCAGCTCAACTCGCTGCACTCGCGCAAGCTGAGGAGCTTCGATGAGCCGCCGTTCCGTTAAGAACCTATTTACGATCTGCTGCGCGTCGGCGATACGGCGTTAGAAACCGCCTCGGAATGCTCATTTACAACTCGTAAACTGCGCTTCCTCGGCTGTTTCTGCCTTGTTTCGCTCTAGCTCGCGAGATCGTAAACAGGTTCTAAGGCGTCTCTTTAGTCAGAGCCGTCTGCAGCCAGGCGCAGAAGCTGCGGGTCAACGGGTCGCTTTCGCTGTCGCGGTGCACCAGCCAGGCCCAGTTGGGGCCGCGTACGCTCTGCTCCACCAGGGGTTGCAACAGGCCATTGCGCCGCGCCTGGTCAGCCAGCAACTGGCTGACCAGGGCGATGCCCAGGCCTTGGCTGGCCGCATCCAGCAGCTGGCCGGGGTCGGAGAAATTCAAACCACGGCTTTGCTGGCCCACGTCCATCCCGCCCTGTACCGCCCAGTGGCTCCAATCCATTTCACGCTCACCATGCAAGGTGCAGCGCTCGGCGGGTGTTTGTGCCAACAGACTGGGGTGGGCGGCCGGATAGAGGCGGTCTTCCAGCAGCACGCGAAAGCTGCATTCGGCCTGGGTGGTGAGGTCGTCGCGCACCGCAACGTCAACGGTCTGGGTGGCCATGTCTGGCGTTTCATCGGTAGTGAACAGCCACAGGTCAATCTCCGGGTGCAG
>DASUOY010000278.1:0-2196 GCA_036276395.1 Pseudomonas sp. | reverse complement strand
GATATCGGCCCAGCGCAGCTGCCCGGCGCGGGTGAGGATGCGCCCCTGCCACTGCCAGTCGCTGTCGCCAAGCAGGGCGGCATCCTGGGTGCGGTGGTAGCTGGCCTGATCCTCTGGGTGCACCAGGCTGCGGATACCGCGATCAGCGCGCTGCAGTTCGGCGGCCGGATAGCCCACCAGCTCCTGGCTGGCTTCACTGATATAGGCGAACTCCACCGCCTGTTCGGCGCTGGCCCGCTCCAGGCGAAACACCAACCCCGGGACATTGCCGGCGATGCCCTTGAGGCGCGCCTCGCTCTCCTGCAAAGCGGCCTGGGTGCGCCGCCGCTCGGTGACGTCGGTGAGAAACACCACCAGGTATTCGGACTGATCGAAGCGCAGAAAACTCAGGGAAATATCCACCGGCAAGCGGCTGCCGTCGGCGCACAGGCAATCGATTTCGAACCCCGGCATGGCCTCGCCGCTGCCACGGGCCTGACGCCACAGGCTGAGCCAGCGGTCCATATCCAGGCTGGGCTCCAGGCGCACCAGCGGCAGATCGACCAGCCCGGCCACGGCATAACCGAGCATGCGTTCGGCGGCCAGGTTGGCATAGCGGATATGGCTGTCCCAGTTGACCCAGAGGATGCCCACGGTGCTGTGGTCGATGGAGAACTGACTGAGGCGCAGGGCCTGTTCGGCCACCTCGCGCTGGCTCAACAGCGTGCGCGCATCCAGCAGCTGGCGCTCCAGGCCGCGGCGCTGCTGGCGCAGGTGCAGGATGATCGCGCTGGCCGCCAGCCCGGCGATACCCAGGAGCAGGGCAAAGCCTTTCCAGAACGCCAATGGATTACCAAGCGGCCGGTTATTCAGCGGAAACCAGCGTTCCTGCAGATGCTCCAACTCGCCCCCCGGCAGGGCCTGCAGGGTTTGCCCGACTATCTCGGCAAGAATCGGCGCATCGCGCCGGCTGGCGATTCGCAACAGCTGCGGCAAGCCGATATCACCAACTATGCTCAGGCTGGCGAACTGCGGCTCGCGCAGCAACAGGCTGAGGCGCGCCTCATCCACCACCGCATAGCTGACCTCCTGGCGCAGCAACAGATCCAGGGCACTGCGCTCGCTGCTCACCGCATGCAACTGCAGGTTGCCGTGGGTGTTGCGCAGGTACTCGACCGCCGCGCTGGGCGAACGCAGGGCCACCTTCTCGTCGCGGCCGACCCGGTCCAGGTCCACCGCACTGCTGCCGCGGCGCTCCCCTACTACCAGATGCGGCACGCGCATATAGGGGTCGGAATACAGCCAGCGACGCAAACCCTGCGGCGTCTGTTGCAGCCCCGGAGCCAGGTCCACCTCGCCGCGCAGCAAGGCCGCTTCCAGCTCGTTCTGATCGCTAAAGCGCAGCCATTGCGGCGTTACTCCCATGCCCTGCAACAGGCGGCTCATCAGCTCGACATTGGCCCCGGACAGGCGCTGCTGGCGCTGATCGAACTGCGCCCAGGGTGCCTGCATGATCAAGCCGACGCGCAGCTCCTCATGGGCCTGCAACCAGCTGCGCTGCTCGTCGTTAAAGGCGGGGCGCAGCGGCAACGCCGAGCTATCCGCCCAGAGCGCGGCGGGCCACAGCAACAGAAAAAGCAAAATACGCGACAACGCCGGGACACTCCTGAAATTGGCCACCAGGGTACTTGGGCCATACCTTACTCCAGTCTTCGCCTGCCAAGACCAGCCCACACCTGACAAAGACACGCCCAGGCATTAGGCTCTGATGGCCCAGCCTTGATAGAGGAATGTCCGATGCCGCGCTTGAACCCCACCCTGACGGCCAGCTCAATAGTGCTGCTGACGCTGCTCGCCGCACCGCTGCTGGCCCAGCAGGACAACCCGGGCGAAGCCAGCGGCGAGGCGCCGAAGCAGGCCACCGAGGAACCACAACGCCCGCCGCTGGCCGAACGCAGCGAAGTCGAGGCCAAGGCCCTCGAAGAGCAACTGCAGGCCAAGGAGCAGCAACAACTGCAAGGGGCAGATGAGGCGTTTCTGGCCCTGTGGCTACCGGCCAATGTCGGCGAACCCAGCGGCGTGGTGATTCTGCTGCCGGGCGATGATGGCAACCCCGACGGGGCGCAGAGCGTTGGCCCACTACGGCGCAAGCTGCCCGATGCCGGCGGGCATAGCCTGAGCCTGAGCCTGCCGGACCCAAGCGGCGATGCGCCGCCG
>DASUOY010000277.1:0-3276 GCA_036276395.1 Pseudomonas sp. | reverse complement strand
GGGCAGCAGCGTGCCGAACAGCCAGCCAAGCAATAACAGCAGGTGCAGCCCCAGCAGGCTGCCCAGGGCCCAGAACACATTGACCGGGCGCTGGCCATCCCCCAGCGCGCTCAGCGCCAGGCCCGCGCCGCTCAGCAGGGCCAGGAGCAGCAGCAGGCCGAGCGCCAGACGCGCGCCCTGCAGCCAATGTTGTTGTGCCTGCGTCTGGCCATCACGGGCGGCCAGCCACAGCGCGCGGGCCTCGATGCGGCCCGGCAGATCAGGAGCCGTGCGCTGTGCATGGCGGATGGCTTCGCTGTCTTGCAGCGGCCCGGCGTGTTCTTCGCGCAGGCGCAGGGCCTCGCACAGCCAGAGGCGTTGCAGGCGATTGAGTGGGCGTTGCGGTATCGGCGGCACGCGCTATTCCATCGGCGGGTTGAATGCAGAGGATAACGCAGTAGGCTCGGGATAAAAGCCGTGCCGCCGTACCGGCCTGCTAGGCTCAGGGCAGAACAATAAAAGCGAGCCGTACCGTGGAATCAGCGCATCTGGATTGGGTCAATCAGGACTCCCCCTACCTGCATCAGCACCGCCAGGGCTTTCGTCGGCTGCGTTTCGCCGGCGAACTGGAGCAGGCCTTCCAGCGTTATCACATGGCGGTGTTCTTGCTGCGCATGCGCTGGGCGCTGCTGGTGGCCATGCTGCTGATCCTGCTGTTCGCCGTGCTGGATGCGCTCAGCCTGCCGGCGCTGATCCGCAATCAGGTGCTGGCCCTGCGCCTGGGTTTGATCCTGCCGCTGCTGACGCTCACCTGGCTGGCCACCTACAGGCGCGAACTGCATGCTTATCTGCAGTTGCTCGGCGGCGTGGCGGCGCTGTTCACCGGCCTGGGCGTGGTGGGCATTATCTGGATCGCCCGCCAGCATGGGTTTCCCATGCCCTATGAGGGCATCATCCTGGTGACCGTATTCTTCTATTTCCTCACCGGGCTGCGTTTCGCCACCGCCGCGCTATGTGGCTGGCTGACCTTTATCGCCTACCTGGCGATGGAGGTACTCAGTGGCTTGCCGGGCGAGGTGCTGCTGTACAACGCCTTCTTTCTCGGCACCGCCAACCTGATCGGCTCGGTGGGTTGCTACTTCCTGGAGTACGCCACCCGGCAGAATTTCCTCTCCCAGGGCTTGTTGCAGGATATGGCCGAGAAGGATTTTCTCACCGGCCTGCTCAACCGCCGCGCCTTTAGCGAGCGCGCCGAACGCAGCTGGCGTCAGGCCCTGCGCGAGAAGCATGGCCTGGGCGTGGTGATGATGGATGTGGATTTCTTCAAGCCCTACAACGACCACTACGGCCACGCCGCCGGCGATGAGGCGCTGCGCAAGCTGGCCCAGGTGATAGGCCAGCATGCCCGGCGGCCGCTGGACATAGTCGCGCGCTATGGTGGCGAAGAGTTTGTCGGCCTCTGGTACAACCTGAGCGAGGAACACATGCTCGGCATACTGGAGGCGCTGCGCAGCGAGATACTCGCCCTGCAACTGCCCCATGCCCATTCCAGTGCGGCCGATATGGTCAGTATCAGCATTGGTCTGGCCTATCTGGTGCCGCAGCCCCATCAGCGCCTGGAAGACGCCCTGCGCCTGGCCGACGTGGCCCTCTACCTGGCCAAAGAGCAGGGGCGCAACCGGGTGGTATGCAAGAAGCCGGGTAATCAGGAGAGCTGAACCTATGGAAGGCTTCATTCATTACAGCTGAGCCGTTATCCTCGCGCCTATGAAAACGACCCTGCCTCTCTGCCTGATCGCCGCCCTCGCGGAAAACCGCGTGATCGGCCGCGACAATCAACTGCCCTGGCACCTGCCGGCGGACCTCAAGCACTTCAAGGCGCTGACCCTGGGCAAGCCGATCATCATGGGTCGCAAGACCTGGGACTCCCTCGGCCGGCCCTTGCCGGGGCGGCTCAATCTGGTGGTCAGCCGTCAACCCGGCCTGCAGCTGGAAGGCGCGGAAGTCTTCGCCAGCCTGGAGGCTGCGCTCGTGCGTGCCGAGGCCTGGGCCCGTGAAGAGGACGCCGAAGAGCTGATGCTGATTGGCGGCGCGCAGTTGTACGAACTGGGCCTGGCCCAGGCCGAGCGCCTGTACCTGACCCGCGTCGGCATCAGCCCCCAGGGCGATGCCTACTTTCCCGAGGTGAATGAGGCCGACTGGCATCTGTCTTCCGCCATCGAACACTCAGGGGGGCTGGAGACCCCGGGCTATGTGTTCGAGGTGTGGGACAGGAAATAAGCGGCGTCTTTATTGATCCTCGTTAAGGCAGGCAGGTCCTGGCTCCGCTAGCCTGCCTCTGAACATCCCGCCGAGCCGCCACCATGAGCAAGCCTGCCGCCGCGCACGATGATGCCGATGCCATCGCCGCGCTTTTTATCCGCCATCCCCTGTGGGAGGACGCCTTGGCGCTGTTGCTCGGCACCGCCATGGTGGCCCTGGGAATCAGCCTGTACAGCCAGGCGGGCCTGCTCACCGGCGGCACCGTTGGCCTGGCCTTTCTGCTGAAATACCTGCTCGGCTGGCCGTTCGGCCTGGTGTTCTTTCTGCTCAACCTGCCGTTCTATGCCCTGGCCATCTGGCGCATGGGCTGGCCGTTCACCCTGCGCACCTTCTGTGCGGTGGGGCTGGTTTCCCTGCTGGCGGAGCTGACCCCGCAGTGGATTGGTTTCACCCACCTGAACGTGATCTATGCCGCGCTGTTCGGTGGCTTTGCCATGGGCCTGGGGTTGCTGATGCTGTTCCGCCACCGCGCCAGCCTGGGTGGGGTGAATATCCTCGCGCTGTATCTGCAGGAACGTTTCGGCCTGCGCGCCGGCAAGGTGCAGATGGGCATCGATGTGCTGATCGTACTGGCTGCGGTATTGGTGGTGCCGCTGGACAAGGTGGCGCTGTCGATCCTTGGCGCCCTGGCGCTGAATATGGTACTGGCGATCAACCACCGCGCCGGGCGCTATATGGGTGTGAGCTAAAGGTGCCGTATTAGCGCGTGTAGGCATGGCCCGGTGCGCACGGCGCACCCTACGGGGGTTACCCGTTAAAACGCAGAAGCCCGGCACAAGGCCGGGCTTCTGGTCACAGCCTGATGATTTTTACGGCACCAGCTTGTCCAGCAGCGCCTTGTCGCGTACAGCGCCCTTGTCGGCGCTGGTGGCGAGCAGGGCGTAGGCCTTCAGCGCCGTGGTGACTTTACGCGGACGGTTTTCCACCGGTTTCCAGCCCTTCTTGTCCTGTTCCACGCGGCGTGCGGCCAGCTCT
>DASUOY010000276.1:0-3124 GCA_036276395.1 Pseudomonas sp. | reverse complement strand
ATCGCCTTCGGCGGCCGCGTGCTGGGCGATGAGAAACCGAAATACCTGAACTCCCCGGAAACCCCGGTATTCCACAAGGGCCAGGAGCTTTACGGGCTGTTCGAGGCCCGCAAGCACAACCGCGATCTCGACGAGATCATGGTGGTGGAAGGCTATATGGACGTGATCGCCCTGGCCCAGCAAGGCCTGCGCAACGCCGTCGCCACCCTCGGCACCGCCACCAGCGAAGAGCACCTCAAGCGCCTGTTCCGCGTCGTGCCCAGCGTATTGTTCTGCTTCGATGGTGACGCCGCCGGTCGCAACGCCGCCTGGCGCGCCCTGGAGGCCACCCTGCCGAGCCTGCAGGACGGCCGCCGCGCGCGCTTTCTGTTTCTGCCTGACGGCGAAGACCCGGACACCCTGGTGCGCAGCGAAGGCACCGACGCCTTCCGCGCGCGCATCAACCAGCACGCCCAGCCGCTGGCCGACTACTTCTTCCAGCAACTGAGCGAAGAAGCCGACCCGCGCTCCCTGGAAGGCAAGGCGCACCTGATGACCCTGGCCGCGCCGCTGATCGACAAGATCCCCGGCAACAACCTGCGCGCCCTGATGCGCCAGCGCCTGAGCGAAATCACCGGCCTGTCCGGCGAAGCCCTGCAGCAGATGGCCCCAGCCACCCGCAGCAGCCCGCCACCCGCCAGCATCAGCGCACCGCCCAGCGACTACCCGGACTACGCAGAGATACCCGACAGCGCCTATTACGATGTCGAGCCGAGTCGCAACGAATACGAAAACCCCAGCCCCGCGCCGGAATTCGAACGCAACAAAGGCAAGGGCAACTGGAAGAAAGACGGCGGCAAGTGGAGCAAAAAGGGCCAGGGCGAGTTCGCCCCGCGCGCGCCACGCACCGCCGTCAGCGTCGAATCGCCGCACCTGAGCGCCCTGCGCACTCTGCTGCACCACCCGCAACTGGCGCAGAAGGTCGAGGATGTCAGCCACTTCGCCGCTGAAGACGACACCTACGCCCAACTGCTGGTCGCCCTGCTCGGCGCCCTGCAAAAAAGCCCCAACCTGCGCTCACTGCAACTGATTGCGCGCTGGCACGGCACCGAACAAGGCCGCCTGCTACGCGCCCTGGCAGAAAAGGAGTGGCTGATTTCGGCCGACAACCTTGAACAACAGTTTTTCGACACTATAACTAGTTTAATAGCCCGCCAACGCGAGCGCAGTTTGGAACATTTACTGCGCAAAGCCCGTCAAAGCGAGTTGAGCGCAGAAGAGAAAGACCAGCTGCGCAGCTTGCTGAGCCGTAATGCATTACCGGTAATCCCGAGCCCAACTGGCGCTTAGGAGTGTTACTCAGGTATAATCCGCGGCTTGTTTTTTGCCCGCCAAGACCTTCAGTGGATAGGGTGTTATGTCCGGAAAAGCGCAACAGCAGTCTCGTTTGAAAGAATTGATCAGCCGCGGTCGTGAGCAGGGTTACCTGACTTACGCGGAGGTCAATGACCACCTGCCGGAGGATATTTCCGACCCGGAACAGGTGGAAGATATCATCCGCATGATCAACGACATGGGGATCAACGTATTCGAGAGTGCTCCGGATGCGGACGCCCTGTTGTTGGCGGAAGCCGACACCGACGAAGCAGCCGCTGAAGAAGCCGCTGCCGCACTCGCGGCCGTTGAAACTGATATCGGCCGCACCACCGACCCCGTGCGCATGTATATGCGTGAAATGGGCACCGTGGAATTGCTGACCCGCGAAGGCGAGATCGAAATCGCCAAACGCATCGAGGAAGGCATCCGCGAAGTGATGGGCGCTATTGCCCACTTCCCCGGCACTGTCGACAGCATTCTGGCCGAATACAACCGCGTGACCACCGAAGGTGGCCGGCTGGTTGAAGTCCTCAGTGGCTATATCGATCCGGATGACGGCATCGTTCCCGCCGAAGCGGCTGCGCCCGTCCCAGTCAAAGACGGCGAAGCCGCCGAAGAAACTGACGACGACGAAGCCGAAGCCAGCGATGACGAGGAAGAGGAAGGCGACGGCGGCCCGGACCCTGAAGAGGCCCTGCGCCGCTTCACGGCTATCGGCGAAGCCCTCGACCTGGCCAAGAAAGCGCTGAAGAAGCATGGCCGCAGCAGCAAGCAAGGCATCGCCGCACTGCAAGATATGGCCGAGCTGTTTATGCCGATCAAGCTGGTGCCCAAGCAGTACGACGCCCTGGTCACCCATGTACGCAGCACCCTGGAGCGCCTGCGCGCCCAGGAACGCGCCATCATGCAACTCTGTGTACGCGATGCACGCATGCCGCGCGCCGATTTCCTGCGCCTGTTCCCGGGCAATGAAGTCGACGCCGAGTGGTCCGTTGGCCTGGCCAAAGGCAAGGCCAAGTACGCCGAAGCCATCGGCAGCCTGCAAGGCGACATCCAGCGCTGCCAGCAGAAGCTGTCCGCCCTGGAAGCCGAATGCGAGCTGACCCTGGCGGAAATCAAGGACATCAACCGTCGCATGTCGATCGGCGAGGCCAAGGCCCGTCGCGCGAAAAAAGAGATGGTTGAAGCGAACCTGCGCCTGGTGATCTCGATTGCCAAGAAGTACACCAACCGCGGCCTGCAGTTCCTCGACCTGATTCAGGAAGGCAACATCGGCCTGATGAAGGCGGTGGACAAGTTCGAATACCGTCGCGGCTATAAGTTCTCGACCTACGCCACCTGGTGGATCCGTCAGGCGATCACTCGCTCGATCGCCGACCAGGCGCGCACCATCCGTATTCCGGTGCACATGATCGAGACGATCAACAAGCTCAACCGCATCTCCCGGCAGATGCTCCAGGAGATGGGCCGCGAACCGACGCCGGAAGAGCTCGGCGTGCGCATGGAGATGCCGGAGGACAAGGTGCGCCGGGTGCTCAAGATCGCCAAGGAGCCGATCTCCATGGAGACGCCCATCGGCGACGACGAAGATTCGCATCTCGGCGACTTCATCGAGGACATCACCATCGGCTCGCCGGTGGATCTCGCCACCGGCGAGGGCCTCCGCGAGGCGACCCGCGAGGTGCTGGCCGGGCTCACGGCCCGGGAGGCGAAGGTGCTGCGGATGCGCTTCGGCATCGACATGAATACCGACCATACGCTGGAGGAG
>DASUOY010000275.1:0-5572 GCA_036276395.1 Pseudomonas sp. | reverse complement strand
ACCGCAGCGCTTATAACTATGGTAGGCCGCTTTCAGCACTTGGCCCTGGCTGGTTGCCGCCATAACCAGATAATTCTTCGCATTGACGCCACGGCTGGCCAGGGTTTCCAGCTGCATACGCAGCGCCGGATCGTTGGCCGGCAGGCCGGCGGTATCGATCAGTACCACGCGCTTGCGCGCCAGTGGCGCCAAGGCCTGGGTCAGCGACTGGCCCGGGTCGACCAGGGTCACCGGCACATTGAGAATACGCCCCAGGGTCTTCAGCTGCTCCTGGGCACCGATGCGGTAGCTGTCCAGGCTGACCAGGGCAATATGCTGGGCGCCGTACTTGAGTACATAGCGCGCCGCCAGCTTGGCCAAGGTGGTGGTCTTGCCCATGCCGGCCGGGCCAACCAGGGCGATCACGCCGCCCTCGTCCATCGGCTCCTGCTTCGGCGTCTTGATCGCATGGGCCAAGTGCGCCAGCAGCATGCGCCAGGCCTGACGTGGCTCGGCGACATTGGCCACGCGCTCAAGCAAGGCTTTCGACAATTCGGCGGACAGGCCCATGCGCTGCAGCCGACGCCACAGATTGGCCTGCTGCGGACGACGGTTCTGCAACTGGCCCCAGGCAATCGAGCCCAACTGCACTTCGATCAACTCGCGCAGACCATGCAGTTCGAAGCGCATGGCATCCAGGGCGCGCTGGTCGGTCGCCGCGGCCGGAGCAACCGGCGCCGCCTGAGGTTGGCGCAAGGCCGCCGCCAGGCCATCGACAGGCAGACTGGGGGCCGCGCCAAACAGTTGGCGATCCTTGCCGGCATCCACTTGGCTGCGGGTGGTCAACTCGGCCTGGGCCGAGGCGATCTTGGCCTGGGTCTTGCGCAATTCGGCTTCCAGCGCCGGATTGGCCTGACGAGCCGGCTCGGCGGGTACTTGATAATCCAGCGCGGCGGTCAACTCGACACCGCCGGCAACCCGGCGGTTACCGATGATCGAGGCATCAGCACCCAGCTCATCGCGAACCAGTTTCATGGCGGTACGCATATCGGCGGCGAAAAAGCGTTTGACCTGCATGGCCCGTTACCTCGGTTAGTTCTGCCCCACAGTCGCAACTATGGTGACCTGCTTGTTATCCGGAATTTCCTGGTATGCCAGTACATGGATACTCGGAACCGCCAGCCGCGCGAAGCGCGAGAGCATCGCCCGGACCGGACCGGCCACCAGCAGTATCACCGGCTTGCCGAGCATCTCCTGGCGCTGCGCCGCTTCCACCAGGGAACGCTGCAGCTTTTCGGCCATGCCGGGCTCCAGGAGGATGCCATCCTCGGAGCCCTGCCCGGCCTTCTGAATACTGTTGAGCAATATCTGTTCCAACCTTGGTTCCAGGGTGATCACAGGCAGCTCCAGCTCTAGTCCCACAATGCTTTGCACTATTGCCCGGGCCAGGGCGACGCGTACCGCAGCCACCATCGCGGCGGGATCTTGACTCTTGCCGGCGACATTCGAGATAGCCTCGGCGATGGTGCGGATATCGCGCACCGGCACCTGCTCCTGGAGCAAGGCCTGCAATACCTTGAGCAAGGTCGACAGCGACACCAGGCCCGGCACCAGCTCCTCAGCCAGCTTGGGCGAGCTTTTCGCCAGCAACTGCATCAGTTGCTGCACTTCCTCATGCCCCAGCAGCTCGTGGGCATGCTTGTGCAGCACCTGGTTGAGGTGGGTGGCGACCACGGTGCTGGCATCCACCACGGTGTAGCCCAAGGATTGCGCCTGATCGCGCTGGCTCGGGTCGATCCACACCGCCTCCAGGCCAAATGCCGGATCCTTGGCGGCAATACCATTCAAGGGGCCGAATACCTGACCCGGGTTGATCGCCAGCTCGCGATCCGGGTACACCTCGGCCTCGGCCACGCTGACCCCCATCAGGGTCAGGCGGTAGGCATTGGGCTGCAGATCAAGGTTGTCGCGGATATGCACCGAGGGCATCAGAAAGCCCATCTCCTGGGACAGCTTCTTGCGCACCCCCTTGATCCGCGCCAGCAACTGCCCACCCTGGTTACGATCGACAAGCGGGATCAGGCGGTAGCCCACTTCCAGGCCGACCATATCCACCGGCGTCACGTCGTCCCAGCCCAGCTCCTTGACCTCCTGGGCCTTCTGCGCCGGCAGCAGCTCCTGCTGGCGCTGCACCTCCTTGATCTCGTTCTCTTTCGTCGCCCGCTGCTTGTTGGCTATCCAGTAAGCGGCACCGGCCGCTATCAAACCCAAGCTGATAAAGGAGAAGTGCGGCATACCGGGCACCAAGCCCATGGCGATCATGATCGCCGCCGTCACGGCCAGGGCGCGCGGCGAGGCGAACATCTGCCGGTTGACCTGCGCGCCCATGTCTTCAGAGCTGGACACCCGGGTAACCATGATGGCGGCAGCGGTGGACAGCAGCAGCGAAGGAATCTGCGCCACCAGACCATCACCGATAGTCAGCAAGGTGTAGATACGGCCCGCGTCAGTAAAACTCAGGTCATGCTGAAATATCCCGATGGCAATACCGCCGATCAGGTTGATAAACAGGATCAGCAGGCCGGCGACGGCGTCGCCACGGACGAATTTGCTGGCACCGTCCATGGAACCGTAGAAATCGGCCTCCTGGGATACCTCGGAGCGACGCTTCTTGGCCTCGGCCTGGTCGATCAGGCCCGCATTGAGGTCGGCGTCGATGGCCATCTGCTTGCCAGGCATGGCGTCCAGGGTAAAGCGTGCGCTGACTTCGGAGATACGCCCGGCACCCTTGGTTACCACCACGAAGTTGATAATCATCAAGATGGCGAACACCACGATACCGACCACGTAGTTGCCGCCGATCACCACCTCACCGAAGGCCTGGATCACCTTACCGGCGGCATCGTGGCCGTCCTGGCCATGCAACAGCACCACCCGCGTGGAGGCCACGTTGAGCGCCAGACGCAGCAAGGTAGCCGCCAGCAGAATGGTCGGGAACACCGCAAAATCCAGCGGGCGCAAGGAATAGATGGCCACCAGCAATACCACGATGGACAACGCGATACTGAAGGTGAACAGCACGTCGAGGAGAAACGGCGGGATCGGCAGCATGACCATGCCGAGCATGACCAACAGCAGCAGCGGTATGCCCAGGTTGCCATGGCGCAACCCCGACAGGTTGCTGCGCGCATCAGTGAGCATTTGCGAGCGATCTATTGCCACATCCCTACCCCAGCCAATTCAAACTTTTGACGCAGCTCGCGCCTTTGGGGAGGGTTTTGCAAGAAGCTGTCCAACTTTGCCAGTCTGGAAAATATCCTTGCCCAATCAGGGGTTAGGCGTACAGACAAGACCGACCGTGGGTCAATCGTCGCGGCGCAGATCCGGCGGAATCGGCAGGTCCGGCAGCGGCCCCGGGCGCTTGCCCCTGCCGGCCTGGTACTGGCGCAGTTGATAGACGTAAGCCAGCACCTGGGCGACGGCCAGGTACAGGCCGGCGGGAATCTCCTGGTCCAGTTCGGTGGAATAGAACACCGCTCGCGCCAGCGCCGGCGACTCCAGCAGCATGACCTTGTGCTCCTGGGCGATCTCGCGAATCTTCAAGGCGGTGAAATCGCCACCCTTGGCTAGCAGCACGGGCGCGCTGCCCTTGGCCGGGTCGTATTTCAGCGCCACGGCGAAGTGGGTCGGGTTGGTGATCACCACGTCGGCCTCGGGCACCGCCTGCATCATGCGCCGCTCGGCCATTTCCCGCTGCAACTGACGGATACGCTGCTTGACCTCGGGCTTGCCCTCGCTGTCCTTGTACTCGTCGCGGATCTCCTGCTTGGTCATCATCAGCTTCTGCTTGTTGCTCCAGAGCTGGAACGGCACATCGACCGCCGCAATCAGAATCAACCCGCAGGACATCCACAGCGCGCACCAGCCCACTACGGTGGCGGCGTGCAGAATGGCCAACTCGATAGGTTCATGGGCGATGGCCAGCAGGTCATCCCGAAAGGCCGACAACACGGCCACCCCCACCAGCAGAATCAACACGAATTTGGCCAGGGCCTTGAGCAGTTCGACCAATGCCTGCAGCGAAAACATCCGCTTGAGGCCAGCCAAGGGGTTCATCCGACTGAACTTGGGCGCCATGGCCTCGGCCGAGAACAACCAGCCGCCCAGACCGATAGGCCCGA
Organism: Pseudomonas sp.; assembly: GCA_036276395.1. Lineage (GTDB taxonomy): Bacteria > Pseudomonadota > Gammaproteobacteria > Pseudomonadales > Pseudomonadaceae > Aquipseudomonas. The sequence continues at coordinate 1,412 of DASUOY010000275.1, read as the reverse complement.
CCACGGCCGCCACCAGCAGCAGCATAAACAGCGGGAACAGGGCCTCCAGCGCCACCTGCCCGGAGGCGACCAGCCACAGCGCCATGCTGCGCTCATCCATGATCACCTCGCGCGGCAGGACGAAATTGCCGCGCATGATATCCAGCATCGCTTTGCCCATGCTGCCGCCAAACAGCAACAAACCGCCAAAGCCGCCCATGGTCACCACCAGGGTATTGAGCTCTCTGGAGCGGGCAATCTGGCCCTTCTCACGGGATTCGCGCAGGCGTTTCTCCGTGGGTTCCTCGCTTTTGTCGGCACCGCTTTCGGATTCGGCCATAACCTACCCTCAGCCCGCCCGCGCCATGGCGCGCAGCCATTGCAAGGCCTCGCTGGCGAACACCTGGTACTGAGCGAGGATATCGGCCATGCCAATCCAGACAATCGCCATACCGAGCACCAGGGTCAGCGGGAAGCCTATGGAGAAGATATTCAATTGCGGCGCAGCGCGGGTCATCACCCCGAACGCCAGGTTGACCACCAGCAAGGCGGTGACTGCCGGCAAGACCAGCAGCAGCGCCGCCGCCAGCACCCAACTCAGGCGATTGGCCAGCTGCCAGTAGTTGTCGACCAGAAAGCCGCCCCCCACCGGCAGGGTGACGAAGCTTTCCGCCAGCACCTCGAACACCACCAGATGGGCATTCATGGCGAGAAACAGCAGGGTCACCAGGATCATAAATACCTGACCGATCACCGGCACCGAGATGCCGTTGGCCGGGTCCACCATGGAGGCAAAGCCCAGGCCCATCTGGATGGCGACTATCTGCCCAGCAATAACGAAAACCTGGAACAGCAGCTGCAGGCTAAAGCCCAGCATCACCCCTATCAGGATCTCCTGAGTAACCCAGATAAAGGCCTGCAGGCTGATCGCATCGACCTCGGGCATCTCCGGCAGGGTCGGCACCAGCACCAGACAAATCGCCAGCGCCAGATACAGACGCACCCGCGCCGAAACCAGCTGAGTCCCAACTATCGGCATAAACATCAGCATCGCGCTGATGCGAAACAGCGGCAGGAGAAAACTACCGACCCAGCCGCCGATCTGCGCGTCGCTTAGCTCCAGCATGTGCAAGCCCGCAAAGAAAGCCCCGCAGGTGCACCAGGAACGCATCTGCACGAGTGGCTAGCGCTGCACTTAATGGGCTTATCCATGAACGTTCAGCCGATCAACATGGGGATATTCATGATCAGGGTCTCGGTGTACTCGATCAGCTCGCGCACCAGCCAGGGCCCGGCGAAGATCAGCGTCAGCAGGATAACCAGCAGACGCGGCAGGAAACTCAGGGTCTGCTCGTTGATCTGGGTCGCCGCCTGGAACATGGCCACCAGCAAGCCCACCAGCAGGCTGGGCACCACCAGAATGGCCACAATCA
>DASUOY010000274.1:0-2575 GCA_036276395.1 Pseudomonas sp. | reverse complement strand
CAACGGCAGCTCTAGATTGCTCTCGGCGGACCCAACTGACGACTCGGCATTAGCCAGCACAGCCTCAGGCTGATCGAATACAACGGGCTCGCTCTCGGTAGGGGCAGCCTCCGCTGTAACTCGCTTGAAGTGCTGAAACGCCTGCACATGCAAGGCTTCCAGTTGGCTGAAAAACTCACCAGTCGAGAACGGGTCGAAAGCCGCCCCGGCCATGCCTTCGCGCAAGGCCTTGAGCAGCCCCGGCACCAGCTCCAGCAGACGCATGCGCGCCTCTGGATCGTCATGGGGTTCGACACTCCAGACCAGGTCATCCATGGTCGCCAGCGCCGCCTGCCACTCGACGGAGTGGACGCCATGCTTGAGGCAGGTGAGCATCAACACCTTGCTCCAGGCCTCCTGCAACAGGCGCACCACCACTTCCGGCAGGGTCTTGCCGAGCAAACGCTGGTTCAGCGCCTGCTCGACTTCGCGGCGGGCCAGTGCCGCCTTGGCGCTACCCTCTTCGGCATCGCGAGTGCGCTGTTCGAGCAGCTCGCTGCGGCGCCGCTCATCACCGGTAAAGGCCAGAAAGTCTGCCAGCAGTTCGGAAAAAATCAGCGGGTCATCGACAAAGTCATTGAGCAGACGCTGCACCACCTGCTCGATCTTCTGATACAGGCTGTCGCGCTGGTTACTGTCCTGCTCACCCCAGCCCAGGGCCGCCGAAGCGATCTCGTTGAGCAGACGCCGAGCCGGATGGCTGCCGCGACTGAAGAAGGTCTTGTCGATCACCGCGACCTTCAGCATGGGAATCTGCAAACGACCGATCAGCGCCTTGAGCGAGTCGGGCAACGTACGGTCATCCAGAATAAATTCGAACAGCATCGACACCAGGTTGATGACGTCCTCATCCACCTCGCCGACCACCCGGGTCTTGCCGGTTTTGACGCTGGCGCGCACCAGCAGGCTCTCCAACTGCTCACGCAGGTCGAACTCGACGCTGGCCTGCGGCACGCCCTGTTGCAAATGCGAGAGCAGGCGCATCAGGTCGTTACTGGAAATCGGCCGCGCATCGGCCGGCCTGTTGCGTCGCGGCAGCAGAGTGCCACGGGCCTGAGACAGCAGCTCCTGGAGAGCGCCGAAGACCTCTTGCACGCCCTCATCGGCATAGTCCGCCCCAGACTGGGCGGGCACCTGCGCGGCAACACTCGCCGCTGACTGCGATGCCGGACGCGATGGATTGCGTCGCACCGGTGCCGATTTCAGCTCAGGCAGCACACCCGCTGCAATCAGGGCCTGGTTGGCCTCGGCATAGAGCTGATCGAGGTCTGCCAGCACATACTTTTCAAACAGCTTGAGGATGATCAGCTTGACCTTGATCTCCACCCCCAGGCTGCTGCAGGCCTCGAGAAAGAACTCGCAGAGCAGCGCCGGCCCCAGCGGGTTGCTTTTGTCATCAAGCTTCTTGCTGACCATGGCATTGAAGCGCGCCGTCAGCTGGTGCAGAGCTGTACCATCACGACTCATCACCTTGGCCACCATGGCCTCCAGCGCTACCGACTCTTCCAGCTCATCGTTCTGCAGCAGCGACAGCGACTCGAACGACACGGCCTCCAGAGGCGCGCCGCGACCGACCTCGTACTGAGTCAGGGCAGAAAAGGATTCCAGTACCTTCTGCAGAAAACCGCGCTCGATGTTTTTGCGCTTCAGGCGCAGGTCGCGCATGGTTTCAAAAAAGGCGTTCTGCTCGGTATTGCTGGTGGCACGGTCGGCCATTTCGAACAGCGTATCGTCCGCATTGTCGAACAGCGCCTGCAATGCCTGTCTCAGCTGCTGCACGGCTTTGTCACGCACATTGGTCAGCGCCACGGGCAGTCTTCCTACCGGCGAGATGGGCGATTGCTCAGTGGCCACCCGGTTAAGGGGCACCACATTCGCGTCAGTCTTCATTGCGAGTCTCCTGCAGACCGCCCCTCTTGGGCCAACCTGTCTGCACTGCGATCAACTGAGCGTCATCCGTAACGTCAATGCCTTGGCGTCAATATTTCCAAGATGTAAAGCCATTATAGGGACGCCTTCGGGCATACCAAGCCGGCTTTTCTTGCAGACATGACGCAGGTCACAGATGCGATCTCGCAGCTTCCCAACGGTTATCACCGCACAGCCAAAGCCAGGCATGCGGCAGCCGCCCCACGGAAAACCTCACCTCATTAGCATAGCCCCAGAAAGACCGACAGCCATCGCCAGCGCCAGGCGCATATAGGCAAAACCCTCAATCCCCTGCACGAGCGCGGCGCAATCCTTATAATCGGCGCATTCAGCCCATGGAGCCCAGCATGCCTAACCTTCTTCTCGCCGACCTCAGCAGCGAAATCGAGGCCAATGCGCGCCGCGCCCTGGCCGAGGACATCGGCAGCGGCGACATCACCGCCCAGCTGATTCCCGCCGAGCGCCTGGCCAGCGCCCGCGTCATCACCCGCGAACCAGCAGTGGTCTGCGGCACGGCCTGGGTCGACGCGGTGTTCCGCCAGCTCGATCCGCGGGTGGCGGTGCACTGGCAGGTACAGGACGGCGACCGGGTCAGCGCCGACCAAAC
>DASUOY010000273.1:0-4832 GCA_036276395.1 Pseudomonas sp. | reverse complement strand
GACTACCCGGACTTCGGCGAGCTGCTGCACCGCTTCGCCTCCCTGCAGATCCGCAACCAGGGCACCCTGGGCGGCAATATCGGCAACGCCTCACCGATTGGCGATGCCCCGCCCTTGCTGATCGCCCTCGGCGCGCAGATCGTGCTGCGCAAAGGCAACGAGAGCCGTAGCCTGCCGCTGGAAGACTACTTCCTCGACTATAAGGTGACTGCCCGTCAGGAAGCCGAATTTATCGAGAAGATCATTGTTCCGCGCGCCCACAGCCAACAGGCGTTCCGCGCCTACAAGGTGTCCAAGCGCCTGGACGACGACATTTCCGCGGTCTGCGCGGCCTTCAATCTGCAAGTCGAAAATGGTGTGGTGCAGCAAGCCCGCATCGCCTTCGGCGGCATGGCCGCCATTCCGAAACGCGCCGCAGCCTGCGAAGCCGCGCTCCAAGGCGCCGCCTGGAACAGCGCCGCGATCGAGCGCGCCTGCACGGCCCTCGCCGAGGACTTCACCCCGCTCAGCGATTTCCGCGCCAGCAAGGAATACCGCCTGCTCACCGCACAGAACCTGCTGCGTAAATTCTTCCTCGAGCTGCAAGCTCCCGAAGTCGAAACCCGGGTGACCGCTTATGTCTAACCATATCCAACACAAAACCCAGGCCGAGCTGGCCGAACTGTTCCGCGCCGACATCACCACTGGCGTCGGCAAGAGCGTCAAACATGACAGCGCGGACAAGCATGTGTCCGGCGAAGCGGTATACGTCGACGACCGCCTGGAGTTCCCCAACCAGCTGCACGTCTATGCCCGCATGAGCGACCGCGCTCACGCCCGCATCGTCAGTATCGACACCTCGCCCTGCTACGCCATTCCTGGCGTCGCCATTGCGATTACCAGCAAGGATGTGCCCGGCCAACTGGATATCGGCCCGGTAGTCGCCGGTGACCCGCTGCTGGCGGACGGCAAGGTCGAGTACGTCGGCCAGGTGGTTATCGCCGTCGGCGCCGACAGCCTGGAAACCGCCCGCAAGGCGGCCATGGCAGCGATCATCGAATACGAAGACCTCGAGCCGGTACTGGACGTGGTCGATGCCCTGCGCAAGAAGCACTTCGTGCTCGACAGCCATCAGCACAAGATCGGTGACTCGGCCAGCCAACTGGCCAGCGCCCCGCATCGCCTGCAAGGTTCGCTGCATATCGGCGGCCAGGAACACTTCTACCTGGAAACCCAGATCTCCTCGGTGATGCCCACCGAAGATGGCGGCATGATCGTCTACACCTCGACGCAGAACGCCACCGAAGTGCAGAAGTTGGTGGCCGAAGTGCTCGGCGTACCGATGCACAAGATCGTCATCGACATGCGCCGCATGGGCGGCGGCTTCGGCGGCAAGGAAACCCAGGCCGCGGGCCCGGCGTGCCTCTGCGCAGTCATCGCCCACCTCACCGGCCGGCCGACCAAGATGCGCCTGCCGCGCGTCGAGGACATGCAGATCACCGGCAAGCGCCACCCCTTCTACGTCGAATACGACGTCGGCTTCGACGACAACGGCCTGCTGCACGGTATCGAGCTCGAACTGGCCGGCAACTGCGGCTACTCGCCGGACCTGTCGGGCTCCATCGTCGACCGCGCGATGTTCCACTCCGACAACGCCTACTTCCTCGGCAACGCCACCATCAATGGTCACCGCTGCAAGACCAACACCGCCTCGAACACCGCCTACCGCGGCTTCGGCGGCCCGCAGGGGATGGTCGCCATCGAGGAGATCATGGACGCGGTTGCGCGCAACCTGGGCAAAGATCCGCTGGAAGTGCGCAAGCTCAACTACTACGGCAAGGAAGAGCGCAACGTCACCCACTACTACCAGACGGTGGAGCACAACATGCTCGCCGAGATGACCGCCGAGCTGGAAGAAAGCAGTGAATACAGCAAGCGCCGCGAAGAAATCCGCGCCTTCAATGCCAAGAGCCCGGTACTGAAGAAAGGTCTGGCGCTGACCCCGGTGAAATTCGGCATCAGCTTTACCGCCACCTTCCTCAACCAGGCCGGCGCACTGATCCATATCTACACCGACGGTTCGATTCACCTGAACCACGGCGGCACCGAGATGGGCCAGGGCCTGAACACCAAGGTGGCGCAGATCGTCGCCGAAGTGTTCCAGGTGGATATCGCGCGCATCCAGATCACCGCAACCAACACCGACAAGGTGCCGAACACCTCGCCGACCGCAGCAAGCAGCGGTGCCGACCTCAACGGCAAGGCCGCGCAGAACGCCGCGGAGATCATCAAGCAGCGCCTGGTCGACTTCCTGGTGCGCGAATACAAGGTCACCGCGGAAGACATCGAATTCCGCAACGGCCAGGTACGCGTGCGCGGCCACTTCCTGTCCTTCGAGGAAGTGATCCAGAAGGCCTACTTCGCCCAGGTATCGCTCTCAAGCACCGGCTTCTACCGTACGCCGAAGATCTTCTACGACCGTGACAAAGCCGCCGGCCGCCCCTTCTATTACTTCGCCTACGGCGCCGCCTGTTCCGAAGTGATAGTCGACACCCTGACCGGTGAGTACAAGATGCTGCGCACCGACATCCTCCACGACGTCGGCGCTTCGCTGAACCCGGCCATCGACATCGGCCAGGTCGAAGGCGCCTTCGTCCAGGGCATGGGCTGGCTGACCATGGAAGAGCTGGTGTGGAACGGCAAAGGCAAGCTGATGACCAACGGTCCGGCCAGCTACAAGATCCCGGCCATCGCCGATATGCCGTTGGATCTGCGCGTCAAGCTGGTGGAAAACCGCAAGAACCCGGAAGACACCGTGTTCCACTCCAAGGCCGTGGGCGAGCCGCCGTTTATGCTCGGCATCGCCGTATGGTGTGCGATCAAGGATGCGGTGGCGAGCCTGGCCGACTACCGCGCCCAGCCGAACATCGACGCCCCGGCAACCCCTGAGCGCGTGCTCTGGGGCGTGGAGCAAATGAAGAAATTGCAGCAACCGGCCAAAACCATGGCTGCAGAAGTCGAACCGGCCTAAACCTGTGGGAGCCAGCGTGCTGGCTCCCATATAAAGCCGAAGGTGAACAACAATGACAAAACACACCGCACCGAATACCCAAGCGACCCGCCCGACTCCGGTTCCGATCCTGGATCCCTCGCCGAGCAACTGGCGCCTACCGCGCCCGGGTCAACTGCCGCCAACCTGGAGGCTGAGCAAATGAGCTGGATCAGCGCCCTCGCCGAACTGCAGCAGCAAGGCCAGCCTTGCGTGCTGGTGACCATCATCGAAGAACGCGGCTCCACGCCGCGCAACGCTGGCTCGAAGATGGTGGTCACCGCCGACCGCATCTTCGAAACCATCGGTGGCGGTCACCTGGAATACAAGGCGATGGAACTGGCCCGCGAAATGCTCAGCAGCCGCAGCCAGGACACCCGTCTGGAGCGTTTCAGCCTGGGCGCCAGCCTCGGCCAATGCTGCGGCGGTGCCACCGTGCTGCTGTTCGAGCCCATGGGCCAGCCCCAGGCGCAGATTGCCGTATTCGGTGCGGGCCATGTTGGCCGCGCCCTGGTGCCCTTGCTCGCCAGTCTGCCGTGCAAGGTGCGCTGGATCGACTCGCGAGAAAACGAATTCCCCGACTACATCCCCCCCGGGGTGGACAAGGTGGTCAACGAGGACGTCATCGACGAGATCGAGCAGATGCCCGCCGGCAGCTACTTTATCGTCATGACCCACAACCACCAGCTCGACCTGGAGCTGACCGCTGAGATACTCAAGCGTAACGATTTCGCCTATTACGGCCTGATCGGTTCGCAAACCAAACGCGCCAAGTTCGAACACCGCCTGCGTGACCGCGGCTTCGACCCCGCCGTGGTGGCGCGCATGCGCTGCCCCATGGGCCTGGCGGAAGTCAAAGGCAAGCTGCCGGTGGAGATCGCCGTGTCCATCGCCGGCGAAGTGATCGCCACCTACAACGCCGCCTTTGGCCAAGAAAGCAAAAAGGGCCAACCCAGCATCGCCAAACTGCTGCCGGCTTCGCGCCGCGCCCAATAGGGCGCGCACGCCTCCCCATTGACTCCGGTGCGCTCCGCGCACCCAACGCACGATCGAGACGTACCAGATGACCAGTCAAGTAAAAGCCTACCGCGCCGCCATCCTGCACAGCATCGCCGACCCCGCCGTGGTCGGCGTCGAGCAGTCCTATGAGTATTTCGAAGATGGTGTGCTGGTCATCGAAAACGGCCAGGTCGCCCAGGTCGGCCATGCCGCCGAGCTGCTGCCCACGCTCAAGAGCGTGGAGATCAAGCACTACGCCAATGCCCTGATCACCCCCGGCTTTATCGACACCCATATCCACTACCCGCAGACCGGGATGATCGCCTCCTACGGCGAGCAGCTGCTGGATTGGCTGAACACCTACACCTTCCCCACCGAGCAGCAGTTTGCCGACAAGGCCCACGCCAGCGATGTGGCCGGCATCTTCCTCAAGGAACTGCTGCGTAACGGCACCACCACTGCCCTGGTGTTCGGCACCGTGCACAAGCAATCGGTGGACGCCTTCTTCGAGGCCGCCCAGGCGCTTAACCTGCGCATGATCGCCGGCAAGGTACTGATGGACCGCAACGCTCCGGACTACCTGACCGACACCCCGGAATCCGGTTACGCCGACAGCAAGGAGCTGATCGAGCGCTGGCACGGCAAGGGCCGCCTGCACTACGCAGTGACCCCACGCTTCGCCCCCACCAGCACCCCGGAACAACTGACCCTGGCCGGCAAGCTGCTGGGCGAGTACCCGGACCTGTATATGCACACCCACCTGTCCGAGAACCGCAAGGAAATCGAATGGGTCAAGGCGCTGTTC
>DASUOY010000272.1:0-5728 GCA_036276395.1 Pseudomonas sp. | reverse complement strand
CCTCGGCGGTTTCGCCACCTTCTCCCTGGCGCCGTCCGCCGGCCTGCCGCCGGAACTGCCGGGCACCGCCGCCGCCGAATTGCTGCTGCGCCAGTACTGGTGGATCGGCACCGCCGTGGCCACCGCCGCCGGCCTGGGCCTACTGGCATTCGCTCGGCACTGGGCGCTGCGCATAGTCGGTGTGCTGATCCTGGCGATTCCCCATCTGATCGGCGCGCCGCAGCCGGAGGTGCATTCGAGCCTGGCACCGGAAGCCCTGGAGCAGGAATTTATCCTCGCCTCGCTGCTGACCAACGCGTTGTTCTGGTCCGCCCTGGGCCTGGCCGCCGCCTGGTTCTACACGCGCCCGCAGCAAAGCGCCTAAGCCTTGAGCCAATCCGGCGCTCAGCTGGTTTATGTCGCCGGGCTGGGCTGTCGGCGCGGCTGTTCCAGCGCGCAATTGTTCGAGCTGCTGCAACAGGCGCTGGCGCCCCACGGCTTGCAGCCGAGCGATCTTGGCGCCCTGGCCAGCAGCAACCATAAGCAGGATGAACCCGGTCTGCGCCAACTGGCCGAACAACTGTGCCTGCCCATCGCCTGGCTGCCGGCCAGCCAGCTGAGCCCCTACCACGAGCGACTCAGGCAGACCTCGGTGCTCAGCCTGCAGATCACCGGCAGCGCCGGAGTGGCCGAGGCCAGCGCCCTGGCCCAGGTGGAAGTGCTCAGCGGGCAACGCGGCGAGCTGCTGGGGGAAAAACGGCGCTCGGCCAACGCCACCTGTGCTCTGGCCAGGGCGCAACTTCTGGAGATTTCATGACCGTCTACTTTATCGGTGCCGGCCCCGGCGATCCGGAGCTGATCACCGTCAAGGGCCAGCGTCTGCTGCACGCCTGCCCGCTGATCCTATATGCCGGCTCCTTGGTGCCAGAGGCAGTACTTGCCGGCAACAGTGCCGAACGGGTGGTCAATACCGCCGAACTGCATCTGCAGGAAATAATCGAGCTGATCCGCCAGGCCCATGCCAAGGGCCAGGACGTGGCCCGCGTGCATTCCGGTGACCCGTCGCTATACGGCGCGATCGGCGAGCAGATTCGCCAGCTGCGCGCGCTGAATATTCCCTTCCAGATCATCCCCGGGGTGACCGCCACCGCCGCCTGCGCCGCGCTGCTGGAGAGCGAGTTGACCCTGCCCGAGGTGTCGCAGACGCTGATCCTCACCCGCTATGGGAGCAAATCGGCGATGCCCGCCGGCGAGCAGTTGCACGACCTGGCGCGCCACGGCGCGACCATGGCCATCCACCTGGGCGTGGTGCACCTGAGCAAGATAGTTGCCGAGCTGCTGCCGCATTACGGCGCGGATTGCCCGATTGCCGTGGTGCACCGCGCCAGCTGGCCGGATCAGGATTGGGTCAGCGGCACCCTGGCCGATATCGAGGCGCAGGTGCGCGCCAAGGGCTTTCGCCGCACCGCGCTGATACTGGTGGGCCGGGTGCTGAATGCCGAGCAGTTTGCCGACTCGGCGCTGTACAACGCCGAGCATCGACACTTGTTCAGGTCGCCAGATCCAGACGCCTGAGGGCATAGGTGCTCAGGTCGACCTTGGCACGGTTATCCACAATGGCGATGTGCGCGCCCAGCTCCGCCAGACGCCGGTTCAGGTCGCTGGCATACAGCTCGCGCAGAAAGCTGCGGTAGTCGACCCGCTCGCCAGGCGGCAGGCGGGTTATCAGGTAGGCATGCAGGGCCGGCAACTGGAACTGCCACTCAGCGGGCGCGCAAACGAAGCCGTGACCGCGCAACTGACTGATCAGCTCGGCATCGCCAGCCAGCAGGCGCTCGCAGCAGCCGAAGAAAAGCCCCAGCGCCGGACTCACCGGGCAGCCTGCGAGGCTACAAAGGATAAGCAGCGACTCAGAGACAGATCTCGGCGCGCTTGATGCCGAGCTGGCGCAACTCTTCGATCAGGTCGTTGAGATCGGCAAAGGACTCCACCTGCTCCTGGTCATCGACCAGAAAGTAGCTGGTGCCCGCGCCTTTCTTGAACAGCACTATCCATTCCCGGGTATTGGCCGGGTTGGCTATCACATGGCTGTCGAAGAGCACGCCGGCGGCGTGCTTGGCCCGTATATCTGCGCGCTTCATCGGCCCCTCCTCCGTTACTCGACCGTTACGCTCTTGGCCAGGTTGCGCGGCTGGTCAACGTCGGTGCCCTTGAGCACGGCCACGTAGTAGGACAGCAGCTGCAGCGGGATGGTGTAGAGGATTGGCGCCAGCAGGTCATGGATATGCGGCATGTTCACCACGTGGGTGCCCTCGCCGTTGCTCATGCCGGCCTGCTGGTCGGCGAACACGATCAGCTCGCCGCCCCGGGCGCGTACTTCCTGCAGGTTGGACTTGAGCTTTTCCAGCAGCTCGTTGTTCGGCGCGACTGTGACCACCGGCATATCGCTGTCCACCAGGGCCAGCGGGCCGTGCTTGAGTTCGCCGGCCGGGTAGGCTTCGGCGTGGATATAGGAGATTTCCTTGAGCTTGAGCGCGCCTTCCATCGCCACCGGGTACTGCGCGCCGCGGCCGAGGAACAGGCTGTGGTGCTTCTCGGCGAACAGTTCGGCAATCTTCTCCACGGTCTTGTCCATGGCCAGGGCTTCGGCCAGGTGGCCCGGCAGGCGGCGCAGTTCTTCCACCAGCTCGGCTTCCAGGGCCTGGTTCAGGGTGCCACGCACCTGGCCGAGGGCCAGGGTCAGCAGCATCAGGCCGACCAGTTGGGTGGTGAAGGCCTTGGTCGAGGCCACGCCGATTTCCGGGCCGGCCTGGGTCAGCAGACACAGGTCGGACTCGCGCACCAGGGAGCTGGTGCCGACGTTGCAGATCACCAGGCTGGCCAGATAGCCGCCCTGGGTCGGCGATTTTTCCTTGGCATTACGCAGCGCCGCCAGGGTGTCGGCGGTTTCGCCGGACTGGGAAATGCTGAGGAACAGGGTATCGGGCTGCACCACCACCTTGCGGTAGCGGAATTCACTGGCCACCTCGATCTGGCAGGGAATCCCGGCCAGCTCTTCCAGCCAGTAACGGGCCACCATGCCGGCGTGGTAGCTGGTGCCACAGGCGACTATCTGCACGTTGCGCACCTTGGCGAACAGTTCGGCGGCCTGCGGGCCGAAGGCCTGGACCAGCACCTGCTGGGTGCCCAGGCGGCCTTCCAGGGTGCGCTGCACCACCTTGGGCTGCTCGAAGATTTCCTTGAGCATAAAGTGGCGGTACTCGCCCTTGTCGGCGGCTTCCGCGCCCTCGTTGTGCTGCACGCTCTCGCGCACCACCGGTTGGCCGTCGACCGTCCAGATCTGCACGCTATCGCGCTTGATCTCGGCGATATCGCCTTCTTCCAGGTACATAAAGCGGTCGGTTACCTGGCGCAGGGCCAACTGGTCGGAGGCGAGGAAGTTCTCGCCCAGGCCCAGGCCGATCACCAGCGGGCTGCCGCTGCGGGCGGCGAGCAGGCGGTCCGGTTGCTGCGCGCTGATCACTGCCAGGCCGTAGGCGCCGTGCAGTTCCTTGACCGCTGCTTTTAGAGCGTCGGCAAGGTCGGGGTGATTTCTGAGCTTGTGTTCGAGCAGGTGGACGATGGTTTCGGTGTCGGTATCCGAGGTGAAGACGTAGCCCAGGCCCTTGAGGCGCTCACGCAGTTCCTCGTGGTTCTCGATAATGCCGTTGTGCACTACCGCGAGCTCCTGGCCAGAGAAATGCGGGTGGGCATTGCGCTCGCTCGGCGCGCCGTGGGTGGCCCAGCGGGTGTGGGCGATGCCGAGGCGACCGGCCAGCGGCTCTTCCTGCAAGGCGGCCTGTAGCTCGGCGACCTTGCCTACCCGGCGGCGCCGATCCAGCGCGCCCTGCTCGGTCAAGAGCGCCACCCCGGCGCTGTCATAGCCGCGGTATTCCAGGCGCTTGAGGCCTTCAACCAATACGGCGGTGATATTGCGTTCGGCGACTGCGCCTACGATTCCACACATGTCATCTTCTCCTTAAGAGGCTTCGAGCGGCGCGAGAATCAGCTGGATGTCACGCGCGGTCAATTGTTCACGGGCCTCGGGGCTGAGGCGCTCGTCGGTTATCAGGGTATGGATGCCGCTCCAGGGCAGCTCCAGGTTGGGAATCTTGCGGCCGATCTTGTCGCTCTCGACCAGCACCACCACTTCGCGGGCCACCTCGGCCATCACCCGGCTAAGCCCGAGCAATTCATTGAAGGTGGTGGTGCCACGGGCCAGGTCGATGCCATCGGCGCCGATAAACAGCTGATCGAAGTCGTAGGAACGCAGCACCTGCTCGGCGACCTGGCCCTGGAAGGACTCCGAGTGCGGGTCCCAGGTGCCGCCGGTCATCAACAACACCGGCTCGTGCTCCAGCTCGCTGATGGCGCGGGCCACGTTCATCGAATTGGTCATCACCACCAGCCCAGGCTTGTGCCCCAGCTGGGGAATCATCGCCGCGGTGGTGGTGCCGCTGTCGATAATAATCCGCGCATGCTCGCGAATGCGCGCCACGGCCGCACGGGCAATGGCCTGCTTGTACTGGGAAACCGGCTGCGCTCCTTCGCTTATCAGCTCCTGCGGCATGGGCACCGCACCGCCATAGCGACGCAGCAGCAGGCCGTTCTTTTCTAGGGCGGCGAGATCCTTGCGGATGGTCACCTCGCTGGTGGCGAAGGCTTTCGACAACTCATCCACGCTCACCTCGCCCTGCTCGGCGAGCAAGGCAAGAATGGTATGGCGACGTTGCGGGGTGTTGCGCTTCGACATGCTTAAGTTTCGATTCGAAAGTTAACTGCGCGAATCAAAACCTAATAAAGCTTTTGCGTCAAGCTGGAGTCGACGTAGGGTGGATGACGCTTTGCTCATCCACCAGGCCGTAGGATGGGTTAGTCGCAGGCGTAAGCCATCGATTGGCAGCAGGGGTATCGCTGCGCTCAGCCCATCCTACGGAGTTGCTTCACTTCTTAGTCGGGCGTTTCCAGCCTTCGATATTGCGCTGCTTGGCCCGGCCGACCGCCAGGGTGTTGGCTGGCACGTCGCTGGTCACCACCGAACCCGCGCCGGTGGTGGCGCGATCGCCCAGGGTCACCGGGGCGACCAGGGCGCTGTTGGAGCCGATAAACACGTCCTCGCCCAGTACGGTCTTGAACTTGTTGGCGCCGTCGTAATTGCAGGTGATGGTGCCAGCACCGATATTGGTCCGCGCGCCGATCTCGGCATCGCCCAGGTAAGAGAGGTGGCCGGCCTTGGCGCCCTCACCCAGCTTGGCGTTCTTCAGCTCGACAAAGTTACCCACATGGGCGCGGGCACCGAGTACCGAACCCGGGCGCAAACGAGCGAACGGGCCACAATCGGCGCCCTCACCCACTTCGGCGCCTTCAAGATGGCTGTTGGCTTTGACGATGGCGCCTTTGCGCAAGGTGCTGTTCTTGATCACGCAATTCGGCCCGATCTGCACGCCATCTTCGATAACCACCTGGCCTTCGAGTATCACGTTGATATCGATCGACACATCACGGCCTACCGTGACTTCGCCGCGCAGGTCGAAACGCACTGGGTCGATCAGGGTCACACCCTGCACCATCAGCCGGCGCGCGGCGCGGTATTGATAGTGGCGCTCCAGTTGCGCCAACTGGATGCGGTCATTGGCGCCCAGCACTTCCATCTCGTCAGCCGCCTGTTCGGTGGCGACTACCAGGCCATCGGCCACCGCCATGGCGATCA
>DASUOY010000271.1:0-3710 GCA_036276395.1 Pseudomonas sp. | reverse complement strand
GCGGTCGGTCTATGGCAATTTATCCCGTCCACCGGACGCAGCTTCAACCTGCGCCAAACCACCTGGTACGACGGCCGCCGCGATGTGATGGCCTCGACCGATGCCGCCATCAGCTACCTGACCCGCCTGAAGGAAATGTTCAACGGTGACTGGTTACTCGCCCTGGCGGCCTATAACGCCGGGGAAGGCCGGGTCAGTCGGGCGATCGAACGCAACCAGAAACTCGGTTTGCCAACCGACTACTGGAACCTCTCGCTACCCAGCGAAACCCAGAACTATGTGCCCAAGTTGCTGGCCCTGGCGCAAGTGGTGATGACGCCACAGGCCTATGGCGTCAGTCTCGACCCGATCGCCAATGAGCCCTATTTCGAGAAAGTCGTATTCAAGCAGCGCATGGATCTGTCACGGGTCGCGGCCATGGCGGACCTGGATGAGGACGAACTCTACCTGCTCAATCCCGCGTTCAAGAAAGGGGTGACCCTGGATGGCCCGCAGCACCTCCTGGTGCCGACCGACAAGGCCGACCTGCTGACCGCCAACCTGTCGCTGATGAAACCCCAGGAGCGCGTGGACTGGCAGCAATACCGAGTACGCGCCGGCGACAGCCTGCATGGCATCGCCAACCGCTACCAACTGACGGTGGGTACCCTCAAGGACATCAACAAGCTCTCCAGCAATAGCCTGCGCGTTGGCCAAACCCTGAGCATCCCCGCCCAAGCCGGAGTGCAGCCACGGGAACTGCAGTTCCAGCGCAGTACCGCGCCTAGCCAACCGGCGCGCAGCTACCGGGTAAAAAGCGGCGACAACCTCTGGCAAATCGCGAAGAAACACCAGGTCGCGGTCAAGGATGTACAGCGCTGGAATGGCCTCAAGGGCAACAGCCTGCGCGCCGGCCAGGTACTCAGGCTGCATGGCGCCGGCACAGTGGCGGCCAGCGGCTCACGCAGTAGCACGACCTATTACAAGGTGCGCCAAGGCGACTCGCTGTACCTGATTGCCAAACGCTTCAAGGTGCCGATGAAGCGTTTGCAAAGCTGGAACCCCAAAGCCGGCAAGGCGCTCAAGCCAGGGCAGACCCTGACGCTGTACGTGCCCTAGTCAGCTTTTCTTGCTCAAGGCATCCAGGCAGCGCCCGCTCAGCTGGGTAAAGCGCTGAAAGGCGACGAATTGCTCATGCTTCAAGGCGCGGCCGGAGACCCGACCATCGGCGTAAATCACCCCGATTTCGCGCTTGCCGGCCAGCAACGGGGCGATAAAGAACATGCCCTGCCCCAGGCGCTGGCGAATTGGCTGGGTAACCAGTTCGGCGAGGTTATAGCTGGCGGGCACCCCCATCCACAGAGCCTCTTTGTTGCGCATTACATAGCTGAAGATATGCCGCTGCTCGGGTTGCTCGACCGGCAGCACGAAATCGGTCAGTCCGCTCTCCAAGTCATCACCCTCGACGCGCTTGGCGCGAAAGCAGGTTTGGCCATCGGCCAGCACCAGTAGCATCACACGTTCCAAGCCTGCGCCCTGGTGCAGGCCGCGGAACAGGGTGTCGAGAATCACGCCAACCTCACCACGCTGAACTGCCATCGCCCCCAAATCCTGCAGCGCCTGCTGCATGATCCCCAGATTGGGCTGCAACAAACGGGCGCGGCGCTGCTCCTGCTGCAGGCGAATCACCTCCGGGTTGGTATTGGGGATCAACCGGCCCAGCTCACTGGCGCCAAAGGTTGCGGCAACCTTGACCGCTTCGTCGGCGCTGGCCAGCACCTGCTGCATCGCTTCCTCAGTGCTGACGCCGATCAAAGCCGCCATCTCGCCCACCAGCTTCTCCATGGCAACAGACTCCCAGCCATCCAAAGCTGCTTCGCTGATACGCGCGCCAAGATTGACCGCACGCACGGCCGGATCATTTAAGTTGGAGCTGCTCTGGGCCAGGCTGATAATCCCGCCCAGGTTCCAGCTCTTGACCAAGCCCTGGGTCAGCTGACGAAAGCTGGTGCCAAGCACCTCCATCACCGCCTCATCGCTATCGACGCCGGGTTGCGCCAAGGCACTGGCCAATTCGTCCACTTGCTCATCGGCGCAGCCCCAGAAGGCCAATTCGCCAATATTGTTCAGTAGCGCGGCAACAAACACCTCTTCCTGGTGCTTGGTCAACACATAGCCAGCGATATTGCGGGCCTGCACAGCGGCGTGAAAGGAGCGCGCCAACAACTCTTCCAGCTGCTCCCGCGAGGCACGCCCCAGCAGCCCGTCGATCAGACTGACCGACAGGCCGATCTGGCGCACATTATCGAAGCCGATCAGTACGATAGCGCGGGAAATGGTGCGGATGGTTTCCTGGGAAGGGTTGTAATAGCTGCTATTGCCGATACGCAGCACCTTGGAGGTCAGGGAGGCATCGCGCAACAAGACATCGGCCAATTGCTGTACCGAAGTACGATCGCCTTGGGTTAATCGGTGCAAATCTTGCACCACCGCAGCCAGGGCGGGTAGTTCAGCTTGGTTGAATCGTTCAATCCATGAATGCAAACCATGGCTACGTGTGCCCAAAATCTTCGCCTCGCAATTGCTAGCTCTAGTGTAGTCAAACCGTCAGTCGTCGGGTGTGCCGCTCTTTTTCCAGCGGATACAAGCTGTTACTGTACCTGACAAGCTGCCCATAAGACGCCACGGATCGGATATTTCACTTGATACGTCCCCTCCTCTCGCTGCTCCTCTGCCTGGCCATCAGCCTATCGGCCTCGGCGACACTTCGCGAAAGCCACGGTTATGCTCAATTCGGCACGCTCAAGTATTCAGCCAGCTTTACCCATTTCGCCTGGGTCAACCCCGAAGCGCCCAAGGGCGGCACGTTGCGCCTTATGGCCGCGGGCAGCTTCGACACCCTGAACCCCTATACCTTCAAGGGCAGCAGCCCGGTCAGCACTGCCAACTTCCTGCAGTATGGCGTCAACGAACTCAATGCCCCCTTGATGGTGGGCACCGGCGGCTACGACCCCTCGGGCGATGAGCCAACCTCCAGTTATGGCTTGATCGCCAAAACCGTCGAATACAGCGAAGACCGCAGCTGGGTGGTGTTCAACCTGCGCCCCGAGGCGCGCTTCCACGACGGCAAGCCCATCACCGCCTATGACGTGGCGTTCTCTTACCGCCTGCTGCTCAAGGACGGGCACCCGCAATACCGCACCAATCTGCAGGAAGTGCAGCGGGTGGATATTCTCAACCGCCACCGCATTCGCTTCGTGTTCAAGCGCGCCGGCAATCCCCTGCTTATTCTGCGCCTAGGCGAGCTGCCGGTGCTGCCGCAGCACTACTGGAAAGACCGCGACTTCAAAGTCACCACCTATGAGCCGCCCCTGGGTAGCGGGCCTTACCGCATCACCCAGGTCAGCCCCGGCCGCAGCCTGACCTTCGAGCGAGTCAAGGACTGGTGGGGGGAGAAACTGCCGGTCAATCGCGGCAAATACAATTTCAACCGGGTCGAAGTGGAGTTCTACCGCGACAGCCATGTGGCCTTCGAGGCCTTCAAGGCTGGCGAGTTCGACATCTATATCGAGCAGCAGGCAAAGAACTGGGCCAACGGCTACCGTTTCCCTGCGCTGAGCCGTGGCGAAGTGGTAAAAGCGGAAATTGCGCACAAGATCCCCACCCAGACCCAGGCGCTGTTTATGAGCACCAGACGCACGGTGTTTGCCGAACGCAAGGTGCGCGAAGCC
>DASUOY010000270.1:0-2530 GCA_036276395.1 Pseudomonas sp. | reverse complement strand
CGATAGCCTTTATGCCTACAGGACAATGTGATGAGCCAGACCTTGCAGCTATACCAATCCGTCGGTGCCGAGCAGTTCAGCAGCATGATCCGCCAGGTTGCCCCTTATTTCGCCAGCATCCAGGCGCAGTTCGTCGAGTTGCGCCCGGGCTATGCCGAAGTGACCTTCGCCAAGCGTCGCGAGGTGCTAAACCATATAGGCACGGTGCACGCCATTGCCCTGTGCAATGCTGCCGAACTCGCCGCCGGCACCATGACCGATGCCTCCATCCCCAAGGGCTATCGCTGGATTCCCAAGGGCATGACGGTGGAGTACCTGGCCAAGGCCGATGGGGATATCCGTACCGTAGCCGATGGCAGTGCTGTGGACTGGAGCCGTCTGGGCGATCTGCAGGTTCCGGTTATGGCCTATGTCGGCGACAAGGCGGTGCTGCGTGCCGAAATCAAGATGTATGTGAGCCAAGCCTGATGGGAGGCAATCGCCATGACATTGCATATGCCGGGGGCTGTAGCACGCGCGGTCGATAAGCGCTGGGCCGCGTTGTGGTTGTTGCTTTTGCTGCTGGCCGGCACGGCCGGCCTGGAAAGCGCTGTCGCGCAAAATCAGCAGCAGGCGGACATCGACCGGGGCCGTTATCTGGTCAGAACCAGCGGTTGTAACGATTGCCATACCCAGGGTTATCCGGAGTCGGGCGGGCAGGTCGATGAGCGGCTCTGGCTACTGGGCAGCCCCTTGGGCTGGCGTGGGCCCTGGGGCACCACCTATGCGGCGAATCTGCGGCAAGTGGTGCAGCGTGTCGAGGAGGGCCAGTGGTTGAGCCATGCGCGCAGTACCTGGCGGCCACCCATGCCCTGGTTCGGTTTGCGCGATATGAGCGATGCCGACTTGTTGGCCATCTATCGCTATATCCGTCATCTGGGCGCGGCCGGCGAGGCCATGCCGGCCTATGTGCCGCCAGGGCAGGAGCCGCAGGGGCCTGTCGTGCTGTTTCCGTCGGCACCTTGAGGGTATCGGGTTGGGCCATGTCGAGCCGCCAGGCGGCATGGCCTGCCGGGTAACAGGGTTAGCCCGGCTGGGGCGTACGCTGCGCTTTGCGCTTATTGAGCAGATCGGCCGCGCGGGCGCGTAATTGGCCGCAACCGCCATCGATATCCTGGCCGGCGGAATTGCGCACCTTGGTCAACAGGCCGCGGCTGTGCAGGTAGCGCACTATCTGCACGATGCGATCGCCATCGGGGCGCTGAAACTCATCGGCTTCATGGCTGTTGTAGGGGATCAGGTTCATGATCGCGTACTTGCCCTTGAGCAGGCGCAGGATGCCGTCCATTTCCTCCTGGCTGTCGTTGATGCCCTTGAGCAGTGTCCACTGGTACTGGATCGGGTAGTCGATCTGCCGCGCATAGGTTTCGCCCAGTTCCACCAGCTCTTCGGGATCGATACGTGGCGCGCGCGGCAGTAGTTGCTGGCGCAACTCGGCATCGGTGCTGTGCAGCGACAGGGCCAGCGCCGGTTTGATCCGTTGCAGGGGCAGGCGCTCGAATACCCGTGGGTCGCCCACGGTGGAGAACACCAGGTTGCGCTGGCCGATACCGCCATCGGTGCCGAGCAGGTCGATGGCTTGCAGCACGTTGTCGAGGTTGTGCGCCGGCTCGCCCATGCCCATAAACACCACTTTCTTCACCGCGCGAAAGCGTCGGGCCAGGGCCACCTGCGCCACTATCTCGGCAGTAGTCAGCTGGCGCAGCAGGCCGCTTTTACCGGTCATGCAGAACACGCAACCCACCGCGCAGCCCACCTGGCTGGATACGCACAGGCCACCTCTGGGCAACAGCACGCTCTCCACCATCTGCTTGTCGCCCAACTCCACCAGCAAACGCGCCGAACCGTCCGCCGCCGGGTGTTCGGCGCTCAAACGGGCCAGGCCGTCGAGTTCGGCGCTCAGTTGCGGCAGGGCCTGGCGCACGGCCAGCGGCAGAAAGTTCTCGGTTTTCTGGTTGCGCGTGCCGGTATCCAAAGGTTTGCCTTGTAGCCAGGCACGGCTGATGCGCCCGATATGCATGGGCTTGGCGCCGAGGTCGGCAAGGCGTTGGTGGAATTCTTCGATATGCATGGGGCGCGCATCCTACCACCGGCCGCGGTTGGGGCGTAGGGCTGCGGGCGGCAAAGCGCTTTCCTCTGGTCGGCTTATGCCTATTGCGTGATCAGCAGCCAGAGCTGTGCATCGAAGGGCAGTTTGCCTTGAATCTCGGGTGCCAGATGGGGCGGAAAGTCGGCCTGGCCACCAACCAGTACCTTTTCCACCGACACCCCCCTCAGGTCGTAGCCGGCCCGCCGCAGGCTGGCGCGAACGCCTTGCAGGGCGTCGCTGTGGCTTAACAGCAGGGCGACTGTGCGGTTGTCCTGGCCATCCTTGGCTGCGCCAGCCGTGGCGTCCCATTGCGGCGAAGCGGCTGCCGCCTGCAGCAGGGCATCCACCAGCCAGGGGTAATGCAGCAGGCGGCCAAGGAAGATCGACGAGTAGGCTTGTGCG
>DASUOY010000269.1:0-3604 GCA_036276395.1 Pseudomonas sp. | reverse complement strand
CCACCGGTGGCGGGCCATAAAAAATCTTCGGGAAAGATTTTTAACGTCGCATAGCGACGGCCCTTAGGGTGACCGCCAGGGATGGCTGGCCATAAAAAAGCCGCCCGAAGGCGGCTTCTACTGCATCAAGCTTGCGGGCGCATATGCGGGAACAGAATCACGTCGCGGATCGACGGCGAATTGGTCAGCAGCATCACCAGACGGTCGATACCGATGCCTTCACCGGCGGTCGGCGGCATGCCGTATTCCAGGGCGCGAACGAAGTCGGCATCAAAGTGCATGGCTTCGTCGTCACCGGCGTCCTTGTCGGCCACCTGCTGCATAAAGCGCTCGGCCTGATCTTCGGCGTCGTTCAGCTCGGAGTAGGCGTTGGCGATTTCGCGACCACCGATAAACAGCTCGAAACGGTCGGTGACGCTCGGATCGTCGTCGCTGCGACGGGCCAGCGGCGAAACTTCGAACGGATAGCGAGTGATGAAGTGCGGCTGCTCCAGCTTGTGCTCGACCAGCTCCTCGAAAATCATCACCTGCAGCTTGCCCAGGCCTTCGAAGCCGAGCACCTTGGCGCCGGCCTTCTTGGCGATGGCGCGGGCCTTGTCGATGTCGGTCAGGTCGGCAGCAGTCAGCTCTGGGTTGTACTTGAGGATCGAGTCGAACACCGACAGGCGCACGAACGGCTCACCGAAGTGGAACACCTTGTCGCCGTACGGCACATCGGTGGTGCCAAGCACCAGCAGGGCCAGCTCGCGGAACAGCTCCTCGGTCAGGTCCATGTTGTCTTCGTAGTCGGCGTAGGCCTGGTAGAACTCGAGCATGGTGAACTCGGGGTTGTGCCGGGTGGAGACGCCTTCGTTACGGAAGTTGCGGTTGATTTCGAAGACCTTCTCGAAGCCACCGACCACCAGCCGCTTGAGGTACAGCTCAGGCGCGATACGCAGGAACATCTGCATATCCAGGGCGTTGTGGTGGGTCTCGAACGGCTTGGCCGCGGCGCCGCCAGGAATGGTCTGCAGCATCGGCGTTTCCACTTCGAGGAAATCGCGTTTCATCAGGAAGCTGCGGATATGCGCGATCACCTGCGAGCGCACGCGGAAGGTCTCGCGCACCTCCTCGTTGACCATCAGGTCGACATAGCGCTGGCGGTAACGCTGTTCGGTGTCGGTCAGGCCGTGGTGCTTGTCCGGCAGCGGGCGCAGCGACTTGGTCAGCAGGCGCACGTCGGTCATTTCCACGTACAGGTCACCCTTGCCGGAACGGGCCAGGGTGCCGACGGCGGCGATGATATCGCCCATATCCCAGTGCTTGACCTCGGCGAGCTTCTCTTCCGCCAGGGTCTTGCGGTTGACGTAGACCTGGATGCGCCCGGTCATGTCCTGGATCACCATAAACGAGCCACGGTTGAGCATGATGCGCCCGGCAACCTTGACCGGTATGGCAGCGGCTTCCAGCTCTTCCTTGGTCGCGGCGGCGTACTGCTTCTGCAGGTCCGCGCAGTAGTTGTCGCGACGGAAATCGTTGGGGAAGGCGTTGCCCTGCTCACGGATGGCAGCAAGCTTTTCCTTGCGCTGGGCAATCAGCTTGTTTTCTTCCTGCTGCAGTTCGTGGTGGTCGAGTTGTTGGTCGCTCATGGTCATCGGTTTCCGTCACAGGTTCGTCGCCTCTGCCCCAAGGCAGAGGAACTAAAAGGTGTTACAGGCCTTGCTTGAGGCTGGCCTCTAGATACTCGTCGATATCGCCGTCCAGCACCTTGTCGCAGTCGCTGCGCTCGATATTGGTGCGCAGATCCTTGATCCGCGAGGCATCCAGTACATAGGAGCGAATCTGGTGACCCCAGCCGATATCCGACTTGGTCTCTTCCAGGGCCTGGGAGGCGGCGTTGCGCTTCTGCACTTCCTGCTCGTACAGGCGCGCGCGCAGCATCTTCATCGCGGTGTCTTTGTTGGCGTGCTGCGAGCGTTCGTTCTGGCACGCCACCACGGTGTTGGTCGGTACGTGGGTGATACGTACGGCCGAGTCGGTGGTGTTGACGTGCTGACCACCGGCACCGGAGGAGCGGTAGGTGTCGATGCGCAGGTCGGCCGGGTTGATCTCGATCTCGATGTTGTCATCGATTTCCGGCGAGACGAACACCGCGGAGAACGAGGTGTGGCGGCGGTTGCCGGAGTCGAATGGGCTCTTGCGCACTAGGCGGTGCACACCGATCTCGGTACGCAGCCAGCCGAAGGCGTACTCGCCCTTGATATGCACGGTGGCGCCCTTGATCCCGGCGACTTCGCCAGCGGACAGCTCGACGATCTCGGCGGAGAAGCCGCGCTTGTCGGCCCAGCGCAGGTACATGCGCAGCAGGATGTTGGCCCAGTCCTGGGCTTCGGTACCGCCGGAACCGGCCTGGATATCCAGGTAGGCGTTGTTCATGTCCATCTCACCGCTGAACATGCGGCGGAATTCCAGCTTCTCGAGGATGCCGCGCAGGCGCTCGACTTCGCTGACGACGTCAGCCACCGCGCCTTCGTCGTTCTCTTCGACAGCCATGTCGAGCAGATCGCGCGAGTCGGCCAGGCTGCCGTGCAGGTCATCCAGGGTGTCGACGATCAGCGCCAGGGAGGCGCGCTCGCGACCCAGATTCTGCGCGTACTCGGGGTTGTTCCAGACGTTCGGGTCTTCCAGCTCGCGGTTTACTTCGACCAGCCGATCATGTTTGTGATCGTAGTCAAAGATACCCCCGAATAGTCTGGGTGCGCTCGGACAGGTCCTTGATGCTGTTAAGGATCGGGTTGATTTCCATGGCAGGCGGCACTCGCAGGTCAAACTTTCGGAAAAGCCGGCGAGTATACCCCAGTCGAATCAGCCCTGGCAGCCCGCAATCGGCAGTGCCGCACAGCCGTGCAGACCAACGGCGCACTACAATCAAACCTGTCTTTATACTGCCTACCCGTCCACAGGAGCCGTCGTGCCATGCGCCCATCGCACAGCCTGCGTAGTCGTTTCGCCCTGCTGATCGCCCTGCTGGTCACCGCCCTGACCTGGCTGCTCGGCACCCTGATCGGCCAGGACGCCAGCCAGCGCATCCGCGAAGAAGTCGGCCGCGACCTGGCGGAAGTCTCCTTTATGATGGTCGACCGCCTGGACCGCGACATGCAGAGCCGCGCGGCCATGCTGCAGGTGATCGGCAAACTGCGGGCACTCAGCCAGCCGGACGACATAGTCGAGGTGCGCGTGCTGCTCGACCGCCTGCAGACCGAGTTCCCCAGCATCGCCTGGATCGGCTTTACCGATGCCCAGGGCACAGTACTGGCCTCCAGCGACGGCGTACTGGAAGGCGCCAGCATCGCCCAGCGCCCGGTCTACCTGGAAGGCAAGCAGGGCCTGTTTATCGGCGATGTGCATGAAGCCGTGCTGCTGGCCAAGCTGCTGCCCAACCCCACGGGCGAGGCGATGAAGTTCGTCGATATCAGCCTGCCCGTGCACGCCGCCGATGGCAGCCTGGCGGGCGTGCTGGCCTCGCACCTGTCCTGGACCTGGGCCGACGAGGTACGCCTGGCGATCCTCGAACCTATCCAGAAGCGCCGCAATGTCGAATTCTTCGTAATCGGCCAGGACCGCA
>DASUOY010000268.1:0-5162 GCA_036276395.1 Pseudomonas sp. | reverse complement strand
GCGCCGCGGTCGGCGCTCGCCGGGCTCAGCTGCTCCAGCCAGTGTCCGGGCTTTTCCCCGGCGCTGGCGGGCCAGCTCAGACAGAGTGATTCAAGACGTTGCAGCAATTGCTCTTCGGTCTGCAGCTCAAGCTGTTTGAGTTGTTCGCGCAGCTGCATCAGCGCCGCATCTTGCTGGGCGTGTGCCCGCCATTCCTGACGCAGTTGCCGCAGCGGCAGCACCACCTGGGTTTGCCAGGGCTGCGCCAGTTCGCGCAGCGCCAGGGCCTGGCTGGCGTTAGCGGCCAGTTGGCGCTGCTCGAGCCAGCAGGCGCAGAGCAGCAGGCATACGTCCGCGCCCTGAGCTTGCAGCTGCAAGCAGGCGGCCTCCACTCCCGGTTGCCGGTAGAGGGCTTGGGCATATCGCCACAGGTCAGTGGGCATGGTGCTCCCCGAGTAAGTGCCAGGCGACTCTGATAGACTCCGCCGCCATTATGATCCGACTCCAGAACCTGACTTTACAGCGTGGCCCTCAGCGTCTGCTAGAAGACGCCGAGATGACCCTGCATCCCGGCCACAAAGCCGGCCTGATCGGTGCCAACGGCGCCGGCAAATCCAGCCTGTTTGCCCTGTTGCGTGGCGAGCTGAGCGCGGACGCGGGCGACTGCCTGATTCCCGCGGATTGGCGCGTGGCCCATATGCGTCAGGAGATCGATGCGGTCGAGCGCCAGGCGGTGGATTATGTGCTCGATGGTGACGTGCAGTTGCGCCGGGTGCAGGTCGAGCTGGCCGCCGCCGAGGCCGCCCATGACGGTGCGGCCATTGCCCGCCTGCACACCGAACTGGATACCCTCGACGGCTATTCGGCCGATGCCCGCGCGCGCAAGCTGCTCGCCGGCCTAGGTTTTGACAGCGCGCAGATGGACCGCCGCGTCGGCGACTTCTCCGGTGGCTGGCGCATGCGCCTGAACCTGGCGCAGGCGCTGATGTGCCCGTCCGACCTGCTGCTGCTCGACGAGCCGACCAACCACCTCGATCTCGACGCGATCCTCTGGCTGGAAAGCTGGCTGAAAGGTTACCCCGGTACCTTGCTGCTGATCTCCCATGACCGCGACTTCCTGGATGCCGTAGTGGACCACGTTGCCCACCTCGATCAGCAGAAACTGACCCTCTATCGCGGCGGCTATTCGGCTTTCGAACGCACCCGTGCCGAGCGTCTGGCGCAGCAGCAACAGGCCTACGAGAAGCAGCAGGCGCAGCGCGCGCACATGGAAAAGTACATCGCCCGCTTCAAGGCCCAGGCCACCAAGGCGCGCCAGGCGCAGAGCCGGATCAAGGCCCTGGAACGCATGGAAGAGCTATCCGCCGCCCATGTCGATTCGCCCTTCGATTTCAGCTTCCGTGAGGCCGACAAGATCTCCAGCCCGCTGCTGAGCCTCAGCGAAGGCCGCCTCGGTTACGGCGATAAGGTGGTGCTGGAGAAGGTCAAGCTGAACCTGGCGCCCGGCGCGCGTCTGGGCCTGCTCGGGCCGAACGGCGCGGGCAAATCGACCCTGATCAAGAACCTGTCGAACGAACTGCAACCCATCAGTGGTCATCTGCAGCGCGGCGAGAATCTGGTGGTCGGCTACTTTGCCCAGCATCAGCTCGACGCCCTGGATGACAAGGCCAGCCCGTTGTTGCACTTCCAGCGTCTGGCTCCGACCGAGCGCGAGCAGACATTGCGCGACTTCCTCGGTGGTTTCGACTTCCGCGGCCCGCGTTGTGACGAGCCGGTGGTCAATTTCTCCGGTGGCGAGAAAGCCCGCCTGGCCCTGGCGCTGATCGCCTGGGGCAAGCCCAACCTGCTGCTGCTGGATGAACCGACCAACCACCTCGACCTGGAAATGCGCCTGGCGCTGACCATGGCGCTGCAGGAATTCAGTGGCGCAGTGGTGGTGGTGTCCCACGACCGGCATCTGCTGAAAAGCACCACCGACGAGTTCCTCCTGGTTGCCGATGGCCAGGTGCAGCCGTTCGATGGCGATCTGGAAGATTACGCCCGCTGGCTGGTGGATTACCGCACCCGGCAGGCGCCGGCGAGCAGCACCGAGAGCAACCCGGATAAATCCGACAAGCGCGTGCAGCGCCAGGCTGCGGCGGCGTTGCGTCAGCAATTGGCCCCGCACAAGCGCGAAGCCGACAAGCTGGAAAAGGAACTGGGCCAGCTGCACGAGAAGCTCGCCGCGGTCGAGGCCCGCCTGGCTGACAGCGACATCTACGAAGCCGCACGCAAGGACGAACTGCGTGACGCCCTGGCCGAACAGGCCAAGCTGAAAAGTCGCGAAGCCGATTTGGAAGAGCGCTGGATGCTGGCGCTGGAAACCCTCGAAGCCTTGCAGGCCGAACTGGAGGCCGCCAGCTGATGGCTCTCCAGTCGCATTATTGCTTTACGCCGTGCGCCCCAGGCGCACGGGCTAACTCCTCCCTCTAAACCTATACGAGAGTATTAATCCCCTATGGAATGGCTAGCCAACCCGGAACTCTGGGTCGCTTTTCTGACCCTGACCGCCCTGGAAATTGTCCTCGGTATCGACAACATCATCTTTATCTCGATTCTGGTCAGCCGCCTGCCCAAGCATCAGCAGCCCAAGGCGCGCTTCTTTGGCCTGGCCCTGGCCATGGGTACGCGGATTCTGTTGTTGCTGTCGATCAGCTGGGTGATGCGCCTGACCACCGACCTGTTCCATGTGTTCGATCAAGGCTTCTCCGGGCGCGACCTGATTCTGTTCTTCGGCGGCCTGTTCCTGTTGTGGAAGAGCACCGCCGAGATCTTCCATAGCCTGGAAGGCGAAGAGGAAGTCCAGACCGCCAGCGGCAAGACCTACGGCTTTATGGGCATCATCGTGCAGATCGCGATTATCGATATCGTGTTCTCCCTCGACTCGGTAATCACCGCAGTCGGCCTGGTCGACAACGTGCCGGTGATGGTCGCGGCCATCATTATCTCGGTGATTGTGATGATGCTCTCGGCTGGCACCATCAGCGATTTCATCGACAAGCACCCGAGCCTGAAAATACTCGCGCTGTCGTTCCTGATCGTGGTCGGCACCGTGCTGATCGCCGAAGCCTTCGGCGTGCATGTGCCGAAGGGTTATGTGTACTTCGCCATGGCCTTCTCGCTGGCGGTGGAAGCGATCAATATCCGTATGCGCACGGCCCGCGCCCGCGCGCGTAAGGAAGCAGAGCCGGAGTCGGTGCACCTGCGCAAGGATATGCCGGACTAAGCCACGGGCTGGGCGAGGCAACCGACAAGGGGTAGGCTAAGGCCTGCCCCTTTTTATGGCCGCCATCCTTGGCGGCCACCCTACGGGCCGTCGCTATGCGACGTTAAAAAATGATCCATTCATTTTTTTATTTCCTGTTGGAGGTATCTGCCATGGCTATGGAAACCTGGCTTGCGTTCCTGGTTGCCTGTTGGATCATCAGCCTGTCGCCGGGTGCCGGGGCCATCGCCTCGATGTCCGCAGGCCTGCAATATGGGTTCTGGCGCGGTTACTGGAATGCCCTGGGCCTACAACTGGGCCTGGCTCTGCAGATCGCCATTGTGGCGGCCGGGGTGGGCGCCATTCTGGCCGCATCCGAACTGGCTTTCAGCCTGATCAAGTGGTTTGGCGTGGTCTACCTGGTGTACCTCGGTTACCGCCAGTGGCAGGCCCTGCCCAGCGATATGTCGGCACCCGCCGAGCGCCCCATCGGCCGGCCGCTGACCCTGGTGCTGCGCGGCTTTTTGGTCAACTTCAGCAATCCCAAGGCCATCGTCTTTATGCTCGCGGTGCTGCCGCAGTTCCTCAATCCGCAAGCGCCGCTGCTTAGCCAATATCTGCTGATGGGGGTGACCATGATCTGCGTCGATCTGATCGTCATGGCGGGCTATACCGGCCTGGCTGCACGCTTGCTGCGGGCCCTGCGTTCGCCGCGCCAGCAGCGCATCATGAACCGCACCTTCGGCGCTCTGTTCGTTGGCGCAGCCGCGCTGCTGGCCACCGTGCGCCGCGCACCGGCCTGAGTGGGAGTGGTTGGTTTTGCATGAACAAGGCGCGTCGCTGCGCGTGTGGATCGATGCCGACGCCTGCCCCAAGGCGGCCAAGGAGCAGGTGGTCAAGTTCGCCCTCAAGCGGCGCTTCGAGGTGCTGCTGGTGGCCGGGCAGGCGCAGATCAAACCGGCCTATAGCTGCGTGCGGCTGATCGTGGTGCCCAGCGGCCCGGATGCCGCCGACGATTATCTGGTGGAGCATGCCCAGCCCGGCGAGCTGGTGATCTGCAGCGATGTGCCGCTGGCCGACCGCTTGGTAAAGAAGGGCGTGGCGGCCCTCGATCCCCGTGGCCGCGAGTTCGATGAGCGCAATATGGGTGACAAGCTGGCGGTGCGTAACCTGTTTACCGAGCTGCGCGAGTTGGGTCAGGTCGGCGGCGGACAGCCGCCTTATGGCGAGCGTGACAAGCAGGCCTTTGCCAATGCCCTGGATCGTATCCTGACCCGTTTGGCCAGGATGGGTTGAGCGCAGCGATACCCCTGCCGGTGTGATGGCTATCGGCGCATCCTACCCGCAGAGATAGGTGCCGGTACCCACGGCCACCAGGGTGCCGTCGTCGCTGTGCAGTTCGCTGCGTACCACCGCCACCTTGTTGCCTGAGCGCAGCAGCACCGCGGTGGCGGTAAAACGCTGGCCGCGCCCGGGGCGCAGGTAGTCGACGCGCAGGTCGATGGTGCCGAGTTTGGACAGTCGCGCCATGCGCTCGCTGCTGGCCAGGTGCTGGTGCTTGTCGAAGGCACCGATCAGCGCCATGGCCCCGCCGGCCACATCCAGCAGCGAGGAAATCACCCCACCATGGAGGATGCCCTGGACGAAGTTGCCGATCAGTTCGGGCTTCATCGGCAAGTGCATGGTCACCCGCTGCGTGCTGAGCTCGTCCAGTTCGATGCCCAGCATCTGGTTGAACGGGATGCGCTGGAAAAACAGGCTGACCGCCTGTTGCAGTTCGGCGTTGAGTTCAAAGGGTTGCTGGGTCATGGGCTGGGCCTGTGTGCACGTGTTGCCACGCTGCCGCAGTTCGGCCGGCTTGGCCAGTGGCGCGGCCGGAGTGCCGCGCGCAATGGCATGATTGGCCTAGTTAGGACCTGATCAGGGCCCGATTTAGAGC
>DASUOY010000267.1:0-3214 GCA_036276395.1 Pseudomonas sp. | reverse complement strand
GCGGCCACTCGACCAGGCACAGGGCGTCGCCGTCGAAATAATCGCGTACCCCCATAAACTCCAGCTCCTCCGCATCCACCAGCCGGTAGAGATCGAAGTGAAAGGCGCGCAGGTCGCCGATTTCATAGGGCTCGACCAGGGTAAAGGTCGGGCTTTTCACCGCCCCAACATGGCCCAGCCCGCGAATGATCCCGCGTGACAAAGTGGTTTTGCCAGCGCCCAGATCACCATGCAGATAGATCACCCCAACCCCGCCGCTCGCCTCGGCAATACGCGCCCCCAGGGTCAACATCGCCGCCTCATCGGCGGCCCACAACTCTAACTCAGGCACTCGGACTGCTCCTGCAATAACTGACGAATAACCCCACACAAATCGCTGGCCGCCAAGCCGCAGCCCTGCTGCGCCAGACGCTCGCCCGCACAGGCATGTAAATAAACTGCCAGGCTGGCCGCCGCCATGGGCGCAAGGCCCTGGGCCAGCAGCGCGCCAATCAGCCCGGCCAACACATCGCCCAGGCCGGCACCGGCCATGGCCGGATGACCGCGTTCGCAAAGCAACATCTGCCCGGCCGGATCGACAATCAAGGTGCCTGCACCTTTAAGCACGCACACCGCCTGATAGCGCTGGGCCAAGGCCCGCGCCGCAGCCGGGCGGTTCGCCTGCACTGCGGCCGTGGAGAGACCCAGCAGACGCGCCGCCTCGCCCGGATGGGGTGTGATCACCGCGCCAGACGGCAGGTTAACCACGCCCTGGGCCAATAGATTCAGCGCATCGGCATCCCACACCTGCGGGGCGGCACTCACGGCCGCCACCGAGAGCAAACTGCGCCCCCAGGCGGCCTGGCCCAAGCCCGGCCCGACCACCCAGACGCTGGCATTGGCGCCCAGCGCCAGCAGCTGGTTGGCCGACGCCACCCCTGCCGCCATTACCTCGGGCAGGCGCGCCTGGGCGGCGGCCAGATGCTCGCCGCGGCTGGCCAGGGTCACCAGGCCGGCTCCGGCACGCAGCGCGCTTTGCGCGGCGAGCAAACCGGCGCCGGCGAAACCGCGATCGCCAGCGACCACCAGCACATGGCCCAGCTGCCCCTTATGCACGTTGCGCGGGCGTGGCGGCAGACGCGGCAGATTGGTCGCGGCCAACCGCTGCGCCGTAAAGGGTTGCCCGGCAACAATGGCTGGATCGGCCTGCAGATCGGCAAACTGCAGCTCACCAACCCAATCGGCCGCGGCGCCGGTATACAGGCCGAGTTTGAGGCCGATCAAGGTCAGCGTCAGCTGCGCCCGCACCGCCACGCCCAGCACCTGGCCGGTGTCGGCGCACAGCCCCGAGGGAATATCCACCGCCAGCACCGGCCGGCCGCTAGCATTGAGCAGGCGAATCGCCTGGGCGTAGGGCTCGCGCACCGCACCGCTAAGGCCGGTGCCGAGCAGCGCATCGACCACCACGCCGCTCAGCTCGGCGCATTCGCTCCAGGGCTGAATAGTCACGCCAGCCGCCCGCGCCTCGTCGCGAGCCAAGGCCGCATCGCCTTGCAGCAGCGCCGGATCCCCCACCGCCAGCAATTGCACCCGCCAGCCGGCACGCAAGGCCAGCGCGGCCACCAGGTAGCCGTCGCCGGCGTTATTGCCGCGCCCCGCCAGCACGGTCACAGCACCCGCGTCCGGCCAACGGCGGCGCAGGGCACGCCAGATGGCGTGGGCGGCGCGGCTCATCAGCTCGAAACCGGGCGTGCCGGCGGCGATCAGCCGGGCATCCAGTTCGCGCACTTGCGCGGCGCTGTACAGGGCGAGGGGAAGAATGTCTGGAGAATGCGGCATGCGTGGGCTCCGATGTCTGGCAGAATTATACCCACCTCAGCCCAGGTTGCCCGATCCACATGTCCAGCGCTCCTCTCGATCTCGCCGCCCTCGCCCAGTCGATCAAGGACTGGGGCCGCGAGCTGGGCTTTCAGCAGGTCGGCATCAGCGGCCTCGACCTGGGCGAGCACGAGGCCCACCTGCAGCGCTGGCTGGACGCCAGCTATCAGGGCGAGATGGACTATATGGCCGCCCACGGCAGCAAACGTTCGCACCCGGATGAGCTGGTGCCCGGCACCCTGCGCGTCGTATCGCTGCGCATGGACTACCTGCCCGGCGATACGCAGATGGCGCAGCGCCTCGGTGAGCCGGAAAAGGCCTATGTATCGCGCTACGCCCTGGGCCGCGACTACCACAAGCTGATTCGCAAGCGCCTGCAACAACTGGCCGAGCGCATCCAGCAGCAGATCGGCCCGTTCGGCTACCGCGCCTTCGTCGATAGCGCGCCAGTGCTGGAAAAGGCCATAGCCGAACAGGCAGGCCTCGGCTGGATCGGCAAGAACACCCTGGTGCTCAACCGCAAGGCCGGCAGCTACTTCTTCCTCGGCGAGTTGTTCGTCGATCTGCCGCTGCCGGTCGATCCGCCCCATGCCAGCGAACATTGCGGACGCTGCACGGCCTGCATGGATATCTGCCCGACCGCCGCTTTCGTCGGCCCCTATGTGCTGGACGCCAGGCGCTGCATCTCCTACCTGACCATCGAGTTGAAGGGCCCGATTCCCCTTGATCTGCGCGCCCCCATAGGCAACCGGGTGTTCGGCTGCGACGACTGCCAGATGGTCTGCCCCTGGAACCGCTTCGCCAAACCCACCGAGCAAAGCGACTTCCAACCGCGCCACAGCCTGGATAACGCCGAGCTGGCTGAGCTGTTTCGCTGGAGCGAAGAGGAGTTTCTCAGCCGCACCGAGGGCTCACCACTGCGTCGCGCCGGCTACGAACGCTGGCTGCGCAACCTGGCGGTAGGCCTGGGCAATGCGCCCTCCAGCATCCCGGTGCTCGAGGCGCTAGAAGCGCGCCGCGAACATCCCTCGGAGCTGGTGCGTGAGCATGTCGAATGGGCGCTGACGCAGCACCGCCTGCGCGGCGCCGCTGTTTAAGATTAAGAGTCGGCTTAAACCTTAAGAAAATGCTCGCGGTAATACTTGAGCTCGGCGATCGACTCGCGGATATCGTCCAGCGCCTGGTGCGTGCCCTTCTTCTGGAAACCGGCCTTGATCTGCGGCGCCCAGCGGTCGGCAAGAATCTTCAGGGTCGAGACATCCAGGTAGCGGTAGTGGAAGTAGGCTTCCAGTTCCGGCATATAGCGATAGAGGAAGCGGCGATCCTGGCCGATGCTGTTGCCGCAGATCGGCGACTT
>DASUOY010000266.1:0-4828 GCA_036276395.1 Pseudomonas sp. | reverse complement strand
TGGCCCAGGCATTTCAGCAGGCCAGCGTGCTGGTGTTTCCCTCGCGTACCGACACCTACGGCCTGGTCATGCTCGAGGCTCTGGCCTGCGGCACGCCGGTGGCCGCGTTCCCGGTGCCGGGACCTCTGGATGTGTTGCAGTCTGGGGTTAGCGGGGTGCTGGCCGAGGATCTGCGCATGGCCTGCCTGGCGGCGTTGCAGCTGGACCGTGGGCGCTGCGCCGAGCTGGCAGCGCGGCAATCCTGGCGGGCTTCGGCGCTGGAGTTTCTCGCCCGCCAGCCCTTGCTCGATGGCGAGCAGTGCCTGCCGGCCGAGGGGCTGCCGAGCAAGGGCTGACTACATAATGACTTTGTCGCGTAGCTTGTCGGCGGCCTGGTTCAGCGCCTGGATGACCTTCTGCTTGTCGAAGTTCTGGATGCCGTTGGTGTCCAAGTACATGGAGAAGCCCGGCAGCTCATGCTCCACATAGCTGGAGCTGGCGCCCAGGTCGCGGCGGAAATCCACCACCTGATAGATCTGCACCGGGCGGGTAAAGCCCTTGACGGTGATCTGGCCCTTGTCGCGGCACATGATCACGTCCTTGATCAGCGAGTAGGTCTCGTGGGAGATCAGGATCTCGCCGGACTCGGCGGCGCTTTCCAGGCGGCTGGCGAGGTTCACGTCGCGGCCGATGATGGTGTAGTCCATGCGCGTATCTGCGCCGAAGTTACCCACTGTGCAGTAGCCGGTGTTCAGGCCCATGCGGATTTCCAGCGGCTTGGTGATGCCCTGGGCGCGCCACTGCTGGCGTAGCACCTTCATATGCTTGCGCATGGCGATGGCCATGGAGACCGCCGCCACGGCGTCCTTTTTCGCGCCTTTGCTGGCCGGGTCGCCGAAGAACACCATGACGCAGTCGCCGACGAACTTGTCGATGGTGCCGCCATATTTCAGGCAGATCTTCGACATTTCGTTGAGGTAGGTGTTCAGCAGGTCGGTCAGGGCCTCGGCTTCCAGCTCCTCGGTCAGCTCGGTAAAGCCCTTGATATCGGAGAAAAACACCGTGAGCTTCTTGCGCTGGGTTTCCAGGCGCACGCTCTTCTTGCCGCTGAAGATCGATTCCCACACCTGGGGCGACAGGTATTTGGCCAGGTTGCGCGCCAGCCGCGCGGCTTTTTCCTGCTCGGCCTTGATCTCGCTACGCACCTGGGTCAGGCGCTGGCCCTGCTGGTGCACGAAATAGGCGGTGATGCAGATATACAGGGTGCTGAACAGGATGCTGACCAGGGCCACCGTCGCCGGGGTGTCGGCTTGCAGGGCGGGCCTGAGCAGCACGGCGCCGAGGGCCGCGGTGCACAGGGCGCCCAGGCTGGCCAGGGCCAGGTAGCGCAGGCCGCCGATCACCAGGGCGCTGAAGGTCAGAATCAGCAGGGCCATCAGGCTGGGCACCACCGAAAAGCCCAGCAGGGCAATGGCGATGCCCACGTGCAGGGCGTCGATCAGTAGCAGGCCCAGGGTGGTTCTTTGTGGTTGCTCGCGCTTGAAGCGCAGGCCCAGGTGGTGGGCCAGATGGGGATAGAGCAGGGCGTAGGGCACCATCCACAGGATGTCATAGGTGAAGTGCTGGGCGTAGGTGCCGGCGGCGATGCTGGCGGCCATGGCGATATAGGCCATTACCCGGGCGTAATATTCGCGCAGCGATGGCGCCGGCAATGCGGGAAGCCGGGGCGAGGTCTTGGCATTCATGCTGTGGCGATAATCCCTGCTGATATCCGACGTCTCTAGCGGACGCCTGTTGGTCGCAAACCTTAGTACGGAAAACGACAAAGGCAGCGATCATAACCAGCGCGGTGGCTGCCGCCAAGCATGCCGACGCAAAGCCGTAGCCGGCTTGGCGCGGGGCCTGGCGGCAAATTCTGGCGGCTTGGACAGGTTGTTAAAACTTGATCCGGCCGGTAAAGGCATCCTTGAGCATCACCCAGTCGCCCAGCAGGCTGTACAGCGGATATTGAAAGGTCGCCGGGCGGTTCTTCTCGAACACGAAATGGCCGACCCAGGCAAAGCCGTAGCCGACCAGTGGTATGGCCAGCAACCACAGCCACTGCTGAGCAAGCAGCGCATAGGCGAGCACGCCCAGTACCAGCAGGCTGCCGACATAGTGCAGGCGGCGGCAGGTGGCGTTGCTGTGTTCCTGCAGGTAGTAGGGGTAGAACTCGGCGAAGCTGGTGTAGCGGTGCTGGGTCTCAGTGGTCATGGCAGGCCTCCGGTTATGTGCGGTACACGGCAGTTGTTGCAGCCGCTGCGGGTTACTTGCAGTCTAGGGCGACTGACTCGCTGGGCCACTGACATTAAGTGCCAGTTTAGTATCCTTGGGCGGCCTGAGGTCTGTGGAGCTGCGTTGCGCAGTGGCCGCAAACCCTTATTAATTCGAATAAGAAAACACCATGCGCGAACGTACCACCTCCTCGAATTGGGCCTTGGGCATTGTCCAGGCGCTGGAAATGGGCGGCGTCGATTGCCGGGCGATCTTCGCCGAACTGGGGCTCGACTACGCGGCGCTCGCCGATGCCGACGCGCGCTTTCCCCAGGACGGCATGACCCGGCTGTGGCAGCGCGCGGTCGAGCTGTCGGGCAATCCGGCGATCGGCCTGAACATGGCCAAGGTGGTGCGGCCTGCGTCGTTTCATGTGGTGGGCTATGCGCTGATGTCCAGCCGCACCCTGAAGGAAGGCTTCGCCCGCATGGTGCGCTATCAGCGGATTATCGGCGAAGGCGCGGATTTGAGTTTTCAGCCGACCGTACAGGGCTATGAGCTGACCCTGGCGATCCATGGCGACCGCCTGCCCGCCGCGCGGCAGAGCATCGAGGCCTCGCTGGCCTATGCCCTGGCATTCTGCCGCTGGATGACCGGCAAGCCGATTCGGCCGCTACGGGTGTTTTTCCAGGGTGATGCGCCGGCCGATCTAGCGCCTTTCGAGCAGGTCTTCCAGGGCCCCTTGCAGTTCAACGCCGAGCGTTATGGCTTGCTGTTCGAGCGCGCCGATATGGACATGCCGCTGCCGACCGCCAACGAGTCGTTGGCGCAGTTGCATGATCGTTTCGCCGGCGAATACCTGGCGCGGTTCTCCGACAGCCGGGTCAGCCATTCGGTGCGTCAGGTACTGTGCCGCCTGCTGCCCCAGGGTGAACCCAAGCGCGAGGCGGTGGCGCACAGCCTGCACCTGTCGCAACGCACCCTGCAGCGGCGCTTGCAGGAGGAGGGCAGCAGTTTTCAGCAGTTGCTCGATGACACCCGCCGCGAGCTGGCCCAGCAGTACCTCGCCCAGCCCGGCCTGAGCCTGCTGGAAGTGGCCTATCTGCTGGGCTTTGCCGACCCGAGCAATTTCTTCCGGGCCTTTCGCCGCTGGTTCGGCGTGACCCCCGGTGAGTACCGCGCGGCGCTGTGAAAACCTGTCTCGGGTCTGCTGCGCGTCGGCGATACGGCGTTAAAAACAGCCTCGGAATGCTCATTTACAGCCCGTAAACTCCGCTTCCTCGGCTGTTTTTTCCTTGCCTAGCTCTAGCTCGCGAGACCCGAAACAGGCTTTGAGTTCGCCCGGCTCAGTGGCGCCAGAAGGCGGGCATCAGCAGCACCAGCACGGTGAGAATTTCCAGGCGCCCGAGCAGCATGCCGAGGGTCAGCAGCCATTTGGCCGTATCCGGCAGGCTGGAAAAGTTGCCGGCCGGGCCAATGATCGGGCCCATGCCCGGGCCCACCCCGGAAACGGTGCTGGCGGCGCCGCTGAGTGCGGTGATCCAGTCGAGGCCGCAGAGGGTCAACGCCAGCGCCAGCGCGGCGATGGTAATGGTGAAGAAGAACGAGAAAGTCAGAATCGAGCGGACGATATCCTCATCCAGGTGATGGCGGTTGTATTGCTGTTTGATCACCGCGCGTGGGTGCACCAGTTGCAACAGGTTGGCCTTGAGCAGGATATAGGCGACCTGAAAACGGAACACCTTCAAGCCGCCGGCGGTTGAGCCCGAGCAGCCGCCGATAAAGCCCAGGTAGAAGAACAGCATGCCGGCAAAGCCGCCCCACAGTGTGTAGTCGCCCAGGGCGAAGCCTGTGGTGGTGAGAATCGATGTGGTGTTCACCGCCACATGGCGCACCGCCTCCAGCCAGTGCAGCTCGGTGGTCAGGCAATACCAGGTGCCGAGGCTGAGCCAGGTAAACAGCAGGATGCAGAGAAAGCCGATGACCTGCTGGTCCTTGAGCAGCGCCCGGTAGTTGCCACGCAGGGTCGATACGTAGAGCACGAACGGCAGGCTGCCGAGGATCATCACCAGCACGGCGACCCAATGCACAGCCGGTTGCGTCCACTTGCCCAGGGATTGGTCCGAGGTGGAGAAACCACCGGTGGCGATGGCCGACATGCTGTGGTTGAGCGCATCGAACAGGTTCATGCCGGCCAGCCAGAATGCCAGGCAACCGAGCAGGCTGAGGCCCAGGTAAGCGGCGACCATGTATTTGGCCACCATATGCGAGCGCGGCATGACCTTTTCCGAGCGATCCGAGGACTCGGTTTGGAACAGGCGCATGCCGCCGATGCGCAGCATTGGCAGAATGGCCACGGCCATGGCGATAAAGCCGATGCCGCCGAGCCAATGCAGCAGCGAGCGCCAGATCAGGATACCCGGCGACATGCTGTCCAGGCCGATCAGTACGGTAGCGCCGGTGGCGGTGATGCCAGACATGCTCTCGAAGAAGGCGTCGGTGTAACTCATCCGCTGCGCGAGCATAAAGGGCAGGGCGGCGAACATGCCCACCAGCAGCCAGCTCGATACCGTCAGCATGTACATGTCGCGTGGGC
>DASUOY010000265.1:0-2596 GCA_036276395.1 Pseudomonas sp. | reverse complement strand
CGTCAGGTTGACATAGCTCAGGGTACGGGGCGGCTGGTCGAATGCCTGCAGGGTGACCTGGCTATTGAGCAGCGACAGGCGCTTGACTGCCTGCAACTGGGTCAGCACCTGGGCCAGGTCCAGTGGGGCGGCATTCGCGGGTTGCGCCAGCCCCTTGAGTGCCCAGTGCCCTTCGGCGTCCTCGGCGACCACCAGTTGCAGGCCATCGAATTCCAGCCTGCTGACCCGCAGCTGGCGCGCCAGCAGGCTGGCCAGCACATCCGGCACCAGCCGCACCTGATCCAGTTGCAGCGCCCCCGGGCCCTCGCCCAGCTGTACGTCATGGGCCGTCAATAGCGGCGCGAAACCCTGCCAGAGCCCCTCCAGGGCACCGACCTGCACCGGCATGGCCAGCGCGGCGCGGGCCTTGTCTTCGGCCTCCAGGCGGTACTCGGCAACCAGCGGCACCAGCTCACGCCCGAGGCTGACATAGAACGCCGCCAGCACCAGGGCCAGGGCGCACAAGCCCAGGCCCCAGCGCAGCAGTGTGGCAAACCAGCGCGCCATGGCCGCCATTCAGCGCACGCCCGCTTGGCGGCCGGCTAGATCAGAGCAGGACCACATCGTATTGCTCCTGGGAATACATGGTCTCGACCTGGAACTTGATGGTGCGGCCGATAAAGGCCTCCAGATCGGCGACATTGCCCGACTCCTCGTCGAGCAGGCGGTCGACCACCTTCTGGTTGGCCAGCACCCGATAGCCCTCGGCCTGGTAGGCACGGGCCTCGCGCAGAATCTCGCGGAAGATCTCGTAGCAGGTGGTTTCCGCGGTCTTCAGCTTGCCGCGGCCCTGGCAGGCACTGCACGGCTCGCAGAGCACCTGCTCGAGGCTTTCGCGGGTGCGCTTGCGGGTCATCTGCACCAGGCCCAGCTCGGTGATGCCGATGATATTGGTCTTGGCGTGATCGCGCTCCAGCTGCTTCTCCAGGGTGCGCAGCACCTGGCGCTGGTGCTCCTCATCTTCCATGTCGATAAAGTCGATGATGATGATCCCGCCCAGGTTGCGCAGGCGCAGCTGCCGGGCGATGGCCGTGGCCGCTTCCAGGTTGGTCTTGAAGATGGTCTCTTCCAGGGTGCGGTGACCGACGAAGGCGCCGGTGTTGACGTCTATGGTGCTCATCGCCTCGGCCGGGTCGATGATCAGGTAACCGCCGGATTTCAGCGGCACCTTGCGCTCCAGGGCGCGCTGGATCTCGTCCTCGACGCCGTACAGGTCGAAAATCGGCCGCTCGCCCGGGTAATGTTCGAGGCGGTCGGCGATCTCCGGCATCAGCTCATCGACGAACTGGGTGATCTTGCCGAAGGTCTCCCGCGAATCGACGCGGATCTTCTCGATCTTCGGGTTGACCAGGTCGCGCAAGGTGCGCAGCGCCAGGGACAGATCCTCGTAGATCACCAGCGGCGTAGGGCCGACCTTCATCTGCGTGGCGATCTGCTCCCACAGGCGGCGCAGGTAGCGGATATCGGCGAGTATCTCGTCGGCACCGGCGCCATCGGCGGCGGTACGCAGGATAAAGCCACCACTCTCCTCGATGCCTTCGGCGGCCACGCAATCGGCCACCACCTGCTTCAAGCGCTCACGCTCGGCTTCGTCCTCAATCTTCAGGGAGATGCCGACGTGGGCAGTGCGCGGCATGTAAACCAGATAGCGCGAAGGGATCGACAGCTGGGTGGTCAGACGCGCGCCCTTGCTGCCGATCGGGTCCTTGGTCACCTGCACCACCAGGCTCTGACCTTCGTGCACCAGGGCACTGATGCTTTCCACGGCCGGGCCTTCGCGGCTGGAGATTTCCGCGGCATGGATAAAGGCCGCGCGCTCCAGGCCGATATCGACGAAGGCCGCCTGCATACCGGGCAGCACCCGCACCACCTTGCCCTTGTAGATATTGCCGACTATGCCGCGCTTCTGCGTGCGTTCGACGTGCACTTCCTGCAGCACGCCGTTTTCCACCAGCGCCACGCGCGATTCCATCGGCGTGATATTGATCAGAATCTCTTCGCTCATGCGCTTATCTCTTGTGAGAGCAAGCTGAAAGCCGGGACTGTGGCACTCGCGCCAGCCATCACCCGCGACCCGCAACCTCTTGACTGTCAGCCGGCAACGACTGCCAGCACGGAATAGCAAATTCTGCGAGCAGCTCGGCAGTTTCGCACAGGGGCAAGCCCACCACCGCCGAATAACTGCCCTGCAACTGGCTGACAAATACCGCCGCCAGCCCCTGGATCGCGTAACTACCGGCCTTGTCCCGCGGCTCGCCGCTGGCCCAGTAGGCGTCAATTTCAGCACCGGTCAAAGGACGAAAGCTCACCTGACTGCTGACCACCCGGGCCGCAACCCGAGTTGCGCTGGCCAGGGCCACAGCCGTCAGCACCTGATGGCTGCGCCCCGACAACGCGGCCAGGGTAGCCCGCGCCTCGGCCTGATCGGCCGGTTTGCCGAGGATACGCCCGGCCAGCACCACGGCGGTGTCGGCGCCCAGCACCACGGCCTCGGGTTTATCGGCCAAAGCCGCCAGGCCAGCCTGCGCCTTGGCCCGCGCCAGACGCTCTACATAGG
>DASUOY010000264.1:0-5373 GCA_036276395.1 Pseudomonas sp. | reverse complement strand
AAAAACACCTGTCAGCAGTGCGGAGTATCTGTTGCCGAAGAACCAAATCTGCTAATTGAGATTGATCATGTAATTCCAATCTCCAAAGGCGGAACTACAAACGAGGATAACTTGCAAGCTTTATGCTGGCGTTGTAATCGTAAGAAAGGTGCGTCCCTTGCCCAGGCCGCAATACAGGATTGGTAGTCAGCCAAATTTATATATTAATAAACCCAGATAATGCGGAGCTATTAATATATTATGAATTCAGCTGAGTCGCCTCAGCGATTGAGCCGCCCCCCCCGAGTTGTGTGGCGCGGGAATACAGCCCACATTTTCAAATGGCAGGCTCAATGACTGCTCTTGGCCGTTCTCTGCCCATTACCACCGACCGCAATGGGGCCAGCGCTGCCCACAGAATCCATCTATCCGAAGCTCAACTTGGGGCCAGCAACGGCTGGCCCCCGCGTCATCGGTCGGTCAGCAGGCGGACGAAATAACACGCGGGGATAAGGCGGGGGAGGCAGATGGGGCGTCCATGCCCAAATCGATGGCGGCAGGCTACTGGGCAGCCTGGGGGGAAGCTGGCGCTTGGCCGGACAGGAAATGCGCCGTGGCCCTGATTTCCTCCGCCGATAGGGTGCTGGCGATGGCGTTCATGGTCTGGGTCGGGTCCTTGCGCTGGCCATGCTTGAAGGCGCTGAGCTGGTCTATCAGATAGCCTTCGCCCTGGCCGGCGAGGCGTGGGCCGAGGGGGCCTCCGGCCAGGCCTTCGCCGTGACAGGTGGTACAGCCCTTGGCGGAAACTGTGGCTTGCCCGCTTTGCGCGAGGACGTCGTTATGGGCGGGCGTTTCGGTCCTTTGCGCCGTCTGGCGAGCGAAGTAGGTCGAAAGCGATTTAATTTGCTCCTCGGTCAGGCTTGCCGCGAGCGGGCTCATCTGCGGGCTGTGCCTGCGGCCTTCGGCGAAGGCGTGCAACTGGGACTCGATGTAGGCGGCGGGTAGGCCGGCCAGGGAGGCGTACTGGGCGTTGCTGGACTTACCTCTTTCGCCATGGCACAGGGCACAGCTGTCCTGCAGTTGCGGCCAGGCGCCGCCATCGGCTTGGTAGTCCGCATAGTGTTGGTCGAGGGCTTCCATAAAACGGTATCCCGCCACTATCTCCGGGCCATATATCGCGCTCGATACTGCCAGGACGGCCGTCGTCACGACCGCACTTATCATCCATGCTCGTTTCATCACGCGTTCCTCCGACGTTGCAGCAGCGCCTGGAGGGCTTCCAGTGCCGCCCGGTGGCCGGAGCGAACCGCGCCGTCCATCGAACTGGCCCAGATTTCGGCCGTTTCGGTGCCCGACCAGATTAGCCGGCCCACCGAGGGTTTCAGGTACTGACCCCATTGGGTCAGGAAGCCGGGTGGGATCGATGCGACGCAGGTCAGCGTCCAGGGATCGACCTTGCCCCAGTCATGGTCGTGAAACTGGGTGGGATGCAGCGCCTCGTCGCCTAATGCTTGGGCATAGATATCCGCGAGGATGGTCTCCGCTTGCTTGGCATCCTGGGGCAGTTGACCGGCTCGGACGAAGGCGCTGAGAACGCCGACGCTGGCGTCTGGCGGTGAGTTGTCGTAGGACAGGATCAAGGGGCCCTTGGCTTGGGTTACCTGGCCGTTCAGGCCCTGGTCGCGCCAGAACGGACGCTTATAGACATGCACCGTTTTGCGCATGGGCGCGTGGGATGGCCAGAGCTGTTGCAATTGAGCACGCCCGCTGGGCAGCTGCGGCTCGAAGCTGATCTGGTTACACAGGGCCGGGTGCAGCGCGACGATGACCTGGCGGGCGCGGATGACGCCTTGGTCGGTATGCAGTTCGACGACATCCCGGTCCCAGCCGACGATCTTGCGCACGGGGCACGACAATTTGACCTTGTCGCCCAAGGCCTCGGCCATCTTGAGACTGAGGACCTGGGCGCCGCCGATAAAACGGGTCTCCTGGGCCCCGCCCTTGAAGCCTTCGAGCTTCACCATATCGCAGTCGGAGGAGTTGATCAGCGACAGGTAGTGCAGCAGAGCTAGATTCGAGGGCGGGGTGCCGGTGGTCAGCCCTATGGACGTATCGAAGCTGAGTTTTTCTTCGTTGCTGATGCCCTGTTGCGCCAGCCACTGGCCGACTGAGAGCTTGTCGAGCGTCGCGGCATCCGTTGCCGTCCATGGTGCCTTGCTGGGCACGCCGCGGGAGAGTTTATTCAGCTTCTCGATGAGTGGGCTGTGGGCGGCCTGAGTCACGTCCTCGGCGTATTTGGCAGTGCCTGCCAGGTAGACGTTCTTGCCCTGGTAATAGGTCGGGAAGGTGCCGACCCCAAGTTCGCGCGCCAGGTCGAAGATGGCGGTCTGCCCGGGGCCGATCCACTGGCCGCCGGCTTCTGATACGACGCCCTTGCCCAGTTCGTGGTTATAGGTGCGCCCACCGACCCGGTCCCGTGCCTCCAGCACGACGAAGGCCTCGCAGCCGGCGCGTTGCAGATCCCGCGCCGCGGTCAGGCCGGCCAGGCCGGCGCCGATGATTGCGACGTCCAGCACATCATCATCGGAGCGCGCCGCCGTCTGCCCCATGGCCCGCCCACTGAGAGCCAGTCCGCCGATCAGGGTTGCGCCGCCGATGGCTTGCAACAGCAAGCGCCGTTGGTGCTCGGAGGGCGACAGCTCATCGTTGTCTGAATTCATCTTCGCCTCTGTCATGCTGGTTGCTTAAATTAACAAAACGAGTGTTATGGAAATACATCGAAATCGAACTGGCGCCAAGAGAAAACGGGCGGCGTTCGTGAGGGGTAGGGGCAGGGCTGGAGTGCACAGGCTGCTGTGTGTCGATACGAGCAGGTAGCAGGTAAGGCACCTGGCGGCGCGGTGGGTGGCAGTAAGGTGCGGAGACCTGCATGCTTCTGCGCCGATGGCAGCGCTGGCAGCCGCAGTCTGGACGCCATGTCAGGACCACCGCCAGCCTCGGCCCGCAGCTCAGTATTGGCTGTTGGTGTCCGG
Source organism: Pseudomonas sp. (assembly GCA_036276395.1). Taxonomy (GTDB): domain Bacteria; phylum Pseudomonadota; class Gammaproteobacteria; order Pseudomonadales; family Pseudomonadaceae; genus Aquipseudomonas. The sequence continues at coordinate 2,362 of DASUOY010000264.1, read as the reverse complement.
TTCGGCCCACGCCGCTTCGATGGTTCGCCGCTCGTCATTCGACAGCGGCTGCCCAAGGTACAGGCGTCGCCGTTCATCTTGGGTTGGCGCGGCAAGCTCCGGCAGCAGTCGTCGATTGCTCTCCCGATCCAGATCCAGGCTGGGCAAGAAGTGGCTTGCCCTGGCATTACGCACCGCGTTTTCCGGTTTCAGCAGGTAATCGATGAAACGGTACGCCGCCGGTACGTTGCTGGCATTGCCGGGAATGGCCAGGCTGTCGATGAACTGCAGGCTGCCCTCTTGCGGAATGGTAAAGCGCAGCTCGCCGCTCTCGTTGGCCAGCGAAGCGAGCCCGTTCCAGGCCATTGCGGCACACACCTTGCCGTCGGCCAGCTGCGAGACGAAGGTGGTGAATGGGTGAGGGCTGGACTCCAGCTTCAGGCTGCGGATCTCGCGAACGGCTTTCTTGATGCTGCGAGCACTGCTGGTTTTCAGGCTCTTGCCTTTGTAGGTCAGATACAGGGACAGGCTGTGTTCCGGCTCGTTCTGCAACATCACGCCGCAGGAATTCAGCTTGTCTACATTGGAAGGGTCGAACAAGACGCTCCAGCTGTTGGGAACAGGGGCCTGCAGTGCGCGGGATGCCTCTTGCTCATGGACGACCAGGCCGACCGTGCCCCACATATACGGGACGGCGTAGAGATCTGCATTGGTTCTGGAGTTGAGCCTGAGCAGCAGTTCGCGGCTGACCTCTTGGCGATTAGGCAGCTCACGGAAATCGAGCGGGGCCAGTCGGTTTTCCTGGATCAAGCGATCAAGCTGAAGATCGGAGGGGACAATCACGTCGAAGCGTTCGCCTGAATCGAGATCGGCCTCCAGCTGGGTTGCAGTCGTATAGGTGGAGTAGTCGACCCGGATGCCGGTCTCGCGCTCGAAGTCCTGCACGACGGCCGGATCGATATAGTCGGCCCAGTTGTGCACCCGCACGACTTCCTGTGCGACCGCCTGGGTCGAAAGGGCTGCCAACGCAAGAACCAACAATGTCTTGAGGTTCAGGGATGGCGACTGTGTTTTCCTTTCTGCTTTCACCTCGGCCTCCGACAGATGTTTTATTTATTATTTCATCTGTTACGCAAAATACAGCACTCCTTGCGATCATGCAAAGCGTTATCTGGTCATTGCTTAAGCGGGCGGAGGTGGGCCTGAGCCTGCTGTAGAGGCATCAGGATTTGCGGGTCGTCGGCTGACGGGGTGTCGCGGTTCTTGGGGGAGGGCGCGCGCTGTGCAGGGTTCACAATAAGAGACCTGGATCTTTCCTGGTCTCTTGTGTGGATGTCGCCGGTTGCGTGCTACTTGGCCGATGCCTTCGTGGCCGAGGGCTTGCGTGTGGGTGCAGGCTGGGGCGGCGCGATCATGGTGATAAGGGCGTTGAGCAGGGCCTGGCCACGCTCGGCGCTGAATCGCTCGGGCTCGATCGGCATCAACATCATCCAGCCATCGCTGATGGCGCTGACCTGGTCGGCGAGCAGGTCGGCGGCGATATCGGTTCGAATCAGGCCCTGGCTTTGGCCTTTTTCCAGTACCGCAGTGAACACCTGACGGAAGCGCGCATAGCGCTGCTTGATAACGCTGGCGAAGGCGGGTTCATGACGTGCGTGGGCCAACAATTGCAGCCAGGCGAGCCATCCATTCGGCTCGTCTCCACCCATCGAGTCGAGCCACTGGCCAACGAGTCCTTTGATGTCGATCCGCTCCTGATTGATCTCCAGCAGGGTGTCGATCTCATCGAACAGGCTCTGGGCTACGGCGGTGATCATTTCCTCTTTGTTGGCAAAGTAGTAGGTCACGGCGCCTGTGGTGCAGCCGGCCTGTTGTGCCACCTTGCGCATCGAGGCGCCGGCATAGCCCTCCTGTGCAATCACCCTGAGGGCGGCATTGAGCAGCTCGGCGCGCTTGGCATTGTGATCCCCCACCGGGCGTCCACGGCGTGCCGCGGGTTCCGATTCGCTCTTGCGCGCTTTACGGTTTCTGGTTGGGGTAATGAGCTGTGAGTCGGACATAGGCAGATAGGGGCCGCGTTGGGTTATTAATCCGTAGCAGGGAAGCGCTGCCACCGTCGCCAGCATAGGGAAATTGTCTGAGGAAAGCATCCTTGCCGCTGCAGGTGGATGGCGCCTCAATTGGCGATGCACAGGCTGGCGAAGCACCAAGCGCGACCTGATCGGGCGCTTGATAGGCCGGCGCTGGTGGCGACCTGGAGCAGGATCGTTCCAGGTCGGACCCAGTCACTGTTATGGCTTGGTGCTGGCACATGCTTGGTCAGTCGCTGGCGCGAAAGATCAATGGAGCGATGTTGGTGAAGTTCGCTACGTCCCCGATGACT
>DASUOY010000263.1:0-3188 GCA_036276395.1 Pseudomonas sp. | reverse complement strand
GTTTTGTTTGCTGTTATTGCCAGGGTTGGCAACCGCCGAGATCTATCGTTGGACCGATGCCAATGGCCAGGTGCATTTTTCTCAGCGTCCCGTCGCGCCTGGGGCCGAGCAGGTGGAGGTCAAGCCCCAGGTGGTCGAACGTGATCAGCTGACCCGGGAGCGGGAGGAGCGCACCAGCCGGTTTTACCAAGCGCGCCGCGAGGAGCAGGCCCAGGCCTCAGCCGTCGCCGCGCAGGAGCGGGCCGAGCGCGCGGCCGAATGCAGCAAGCTGCGTAATGCCCTGGCCGAGATTCCCGAAGGCTATATCTATTACCGGCCCGAAGCGGATGGTCAGCGCAGCTACTACAGTGATAAGGAGCTCGATACCGCTCGTCAGCAGTTACGCCACCGAGTATCCGAACGCTGTTCCTGAAACTGGTTTAAGCGCAGCAGTCGGACCATACTCAATGGCCACTTATAGCGATTTGCCACTATGCATACGCAAGTCCAGCGCCGTATTGAACGCCATCAGTTGCCCTACTACCTGAAGGTGTTCAATCGCATCACCGACAAGCCGATGGGCTACATCGGCAATGTGTCATTGGACGGTTTGCTGTTGATCAGCCAACTGCCGATGCTGGTGGGCGCGCGTTTCGATATGCGTTTGAAGATCCCCAGCCAGGGTGAGCAGCATTTCATCGACTTCTCGGCCAATTGTCAGTGGTGCCGCGAGGATGTCACGCCGGGCTGTTATGACTCCGGGTTCGCCCTGGTGGCGCCGCCGGCCGACTATGTGGAAATGGTCGATGCCTTGCGCCACTACTTCAGTTTCTATCCGATGGCTGCTTCTGTCTGAGTGTTGTGGCCACAAAAAACCGCCCTGATGGGCGGTTTTTTTATGGCCTGCCATCCCTGGCGGCCATCCTTCGGGCCGTCGCTACGCGACGTTGAAAATGGCTCCAGGCCATTTTTCTTTTAGGCGCTAACCGGTTGCTCCACCGCTTCCAGTTGCAGCAGGGCGTCCGAACGGGCCTGCACCTCGCGATAACGCTCGGCGTCGCTGGCCAGTACCTTGCCCATGGCGGGGAAGATCTCGTTCAGCTTGCTGCTCCACTCCTTGGATTTGACCTGCTCCGGGAAGCAACGCTGGATCAGGTCCAGCATGATCGACACGGTTACCGAAGCGCCGGGCGATGCGCCGAGCAGGGCGGCAATCGAGCCATCTGCCGCGGCTACCAGTTCGGTGCCGAACTGCAGGATGCCGCCGTGCTTGGGGTCTTTCTTGATGATTTGCACGCGCTGGCCGGCCATCTCCAGGCGCCAGTCCTCGGCCTTGGCCTCGGGGTAGAAGCCGCGCAGGGTTTCCAAGCGCTGCTCCTCGGACTGCAGCACTTCCTTGACCAAGTAGCGGGTCAGGTCGAAGTTGTCGCGAGCCACCGCCAGCATCGGGCCGATATTGTTCGGGCGTACTGACAGAGGCAGGTCGAGGAAGGAGCCGTGGCGCAGGAACTTGGTCGAGAAGCCGGCGTAGGGGCCGAACAGCAACGAGGTCTTGCCATCCACCACGCGGGTATCCAGGTGCGGTACCGACATCGGCGGCGAGCCGACTGCGGCCTGGCTATACACCTTGGCCTGGTGCTGCTTGACCACTTCCGGGTTGTCGCAACGCAGCCATTGGCCACTGACCGGGAAACCACCGAAACCCTTGCCTTCCGGAATGCCGGACATCTGCAGCAGCGGCAGGGCCGCGCCGCCGGCGCCGAGGAAGACGAACTTGGCCTGGATTTCACGGCTGCTGCCGTTCTGCTGATCCTTGATGCTGACGCGCCAGCCCTGGTCGTTGCGCTTGAGGCCGACGACCTTCTGGCTGCAAGTGACCTTGGCGTCTGCCTGCTGCCCGAGGTGGTCGAGCAGGTGCTTGGTCAGGGTGCCGAAGTTGACGTCGGTGCCGGCTACCACGCGGGTGGCGGCGATGGGCTCGTTGGGATCGCGCCCCGGCATCATCAACGGCATCCACTCGGCCATGGTGGCACGGTCTTCGGTGTATTCCATTTCACTGAAGGCGTGGTGCGCGGTCAGCGCCTTGAAGCGTTTCTTCAGGTAGGCGATGCCTTCCAGGCCACGCACGAAGCTCAGGTGCGGCACCGGGTTGATAAAGGACTTGGGCGAGCCGAAACGACCTTTCTCCACCAGATAGGCCCAGAATTGCTTGGACTCTTCGAACTGGGTGTTGATGGTGACCGACTTCTTGATATCGATCGAACCGTCCGCCGACTCCGGCGTGTAGTTCAGCTCGCACAGGCCGGCATGGCCAGTACCCGCATTGTTCCAGGGATTGGAGCTTTCAATCGCCCCGGACGCCATCAACTCGACCACTTCCAGCTTGATGCCCGGGTCGAGTTCCTTCAACAGTACGGCCAAGGTCGCACTCATGATGCCGGCTCCGACCAGCACCACATCCATTGTTTCGTAATCGTTCTGCGCCATTACCACTACTCCGCAAACCAGCACTCAATAGACGTTAGTAAGCCTGTGTAGAAACACCGCTGTTCAACGGTCGCCGAGATAAACCGGATTAAAGGGAGAAAGGCCCTGGAAACAGATGCCTGCCGCAAGATAGTTCATTTTCGCCACACTCTTGTGAAGTTTTCCAAACCGTTTTTTCACCCTCTTTTGGAGAGGTGAGCCTCAAAAATCACGTCTGCGTGGGGCTGCCTTTACACCGGCGTAAAGCGACCTTGGTCATTTACCTAGGCGTTTACAGGTATGGGTAAAGGCGGCAACCGCAAGGGCAGCGCGAAGTGGGCGACTCTCTGGGGCGAGGCCGATGGTTGGTGCATCAGCGGTACGGCAAGGCCCGATCAGGAGGCGTCCTTATAATCGGGGCGAGATTATAAGGGCAAAGCAGGAAAATTGATCGCCTGGCGTGACTTTTCTTCTTCCGTCGGTCAGGCCGCCAGCACCTTGGCAGCCTGCGCCTGTGCAGTGACTTGGCCGATCCGGGCGCTGGCCGGCAGTGGTTGGTCGAGCCAGCTCGGGCATATCTGCCGTACCTCAACCCAGCCGGCGCCAGCTGGCGCCTGGGTTGACTGGCGCAGGGCGCGGCAGCGGCCCTGGCGATCCAGCAGGGCGAAGGCGCGCATGGGGCGGCATGAGGCGAGCAGGGCGCGGAGTGAAAACATGGCGTATGACTCACGGCTTGGGGGACT
>DASUOY010000262.1:0-13192 GCA_036276395.1 Pseudomonas sp. | reverse complement strand
CAGGTTGTCCGGCTGAGTGCGTGCCAGTGGCCACAGCGAATGCTCGCGCAGCACCCGGTTGCGCGGCTGGTTGCGCACTCGCGCCTGCAATTCGCGCCAGGCGCACAGCGCCTGCAACACAGCAAGCTGCTGGCGCGACAGCTTCCAGGCCAGCTTAGCCTCGCGGTAGGCCAGTTCGGGATCGACCTCCCGGCCCAGGCCCGCCACCAACTCGGCGCCATCTTCCAGCACCCAGGCGTATTTCTCTTCGCTGAGCTGCTGCTTGAGCGCGCCGTAGACTTCGGCCAGGTGCAGTACATCTTCCGCCGCATAGCTGATCTGGGTCTCGGACAACGGCCGCTGCAACCAGTCGGAGCGGGTTTCGCCCTTGGGCAGCTCGATATTCAGTACCGCCTGCACCAGGCGCGAATACCCCATGGAAAAGCCCAGATTGAGATAACCGGCGGCCAGCTGGGTGTCGAACAGCGGCGCCGGCAGGCTGCCGGTCAGACGCAGAAAGACCTCCAGGTCCTCGCTGCAGGCATGCAGCACCTTGACCACGGCCTGGTCTTGCAGCAAGTCGGCAAAGGGGCTCCAGTCGCTGATCAGCAAGGGGTCGATCAGATAGGCCCGCTCGCCTTCGCTGACCTGCAACAAGCCGGCGATGGGATAGAAGGTGTCGACCCGCATAAATTCGGTGTCCACAGCCACAAAGGGCAGACTGCGCCAGGTGGCACAGTGCTGCGCCAGGCTGGCGTCGTCGACAATCCAGTGAATATCAATAGCCACGCGGCGTTCCCCCCAAGAATGGCGCGCAGTATATATCGCCCTCACCTATTACCGGGCATTTGCGCTGCGCACAGCAGCGGGCAGAAAGGCTATCCTGCGCGGCGTTTGCTTAGACCGATCCACACAGGAAATAAAAATAATGAAAAAACTGCTTGGCCTGCTTCTGGCCCCAATCGCCGCCGGGGCGCTCTACCTGGCCATTACCCCCAGCCCGATCGACCCGCTGGCCTGGAACGCGCCGACCCCACCACTACTAAGCGGCGTGCTGGAACCCAACGACAGCCTGATGAAGGCCGAGCTACTCGGCCGCGGCCAGGTGCATGGTCCGGAAGACAGCGCGGTGGACGCCCAGGGCCAGGTCTACAGCGGCCTGCATGATGGGCGCATCGTACGCATCAAGGCCGATGGCAATGTGCAAACCTTTGCCGACACCCAGGGCCGCCCACTGGGCATGGACTTCGACGCCGCCGGCAACCTGATAGTGGCCGACGCCTACAAGGGCCTGCTCAGCATCGACGCCCAGGGGCAGATCAAGGTGTTGAGCACGGAGGCCGAAGGCGTGCCGTTCAAGTTCACCGACGATCTGGATATCGCCCGCGACGGCACCATCTACTTCAGCGACGCCAGCCAGCGTTTCGAGCAACCCGATTACCTGCTCGACCTGTTCGAAGCCCGCCCCCACGGCCGCCTGCTCAGCTATAACCCGGCCAGCGGCGAAACCCGCGTGCTGCTCAAGGACCTGTATTTCGCCAATGGCGTGGCGCTGTCGGCGGCCGAGGACTTCGTGCTGGTCAACGAAACCTACCGCTACCGCATCACCCGCTATTGGCTCAAAGGCGACAAGGCTGGCAGCCACGATATCTTTATCGACAACCTGCCGGGCCTGCCGGACAACCTCCAGGGCGACCGCAACGGCACCTTCTGGGTGGCCCTGCCAAGCCCGCGCAAGGCCGACGCCGATCTGCTGCACCGCTCGCCCTGGGCCAAGGCGCAACTGGCCAAGCTGCCGCGCGCGCTCTGGCCCAAGGCGGTGCCCTACGGCTTTGCCATTGCCCTCAACGAGCAGGGTGAAATCACCCAGAGCCTGCACGACACCAGCGGCAGCCACCTGCGCATGATCACCTCGGTCAAGCCGGTGGGCGACTACCTGTACCTCGGCAGCCTGGACAACGACCGGATCGGCAAACTGAAAATCCACTGACAGGCGGCTCTACCGGCCACACAAAAAAGCCCGCGCAACTGCTTAGCTACGCGGGCTTTTCAATATCCGGCAGTCACCTACTTGAGCTTTTCGGCGATCCAGATGGTGTGCCGGGTGCCCTTGTTGCCGTGGGCATAGACCTGCACTTCCTCCACCTTGAAGCCAGCCTGGCGCACCTTATCGGAAAACTTGCGATCGGCGCTGGCCGACCACACCGCCAGCACGCCCTTGTTACGCAGCGCCTGGTGACAGCGTTGCAGGCCCTGGGCCGAGTACAGCCAGCCATTGCGCTTCTGGGTCAGGCCTTCGGGGCCGTTGTCCACGTCCAGCATGATGGCGTCATAGCGCTGATCGGCGTTCTTCAGGCAATTGGCGACATCGTCCTGAATCACCCGGGTACGCGGATCAAGGAGCGGGTAACCGGCCTTGGCGCCCAGCGGGCCGCGGTTCCACTCCACCACCCCGGGCACCAGCTCGGCCACCTCCACCTCGGCGGTCTTGCCCAGGTTCTGCAGCGCCGCCGCCAGGGTGAAACCCATGCCCAGGCCGCCGATCAACACCCGCGAATCCGGCCGCCCGGCGACCTTCTTGCAGGGAATCGCCGCCAGGGCATCCTCGGAGCCATGCATGCGCGTGTTCATCAACTGGCCGCCATCACCGCCGGCAATCTTGATCACGAAATCCTCGCCGTACTCGAACAAGCACAGCGCGCCCGAGCCCTCGGGAATCGGGGCGGTATCGAGCAGTACAAAACGCTTCATGGGTCGCGGCAACCTGGGTCGTAGAAAACGGGCAGGCAGCATGCACCTAAACGGGCAAAGATGCAGCGCCACGTCGACAGGAATTCTCCCGCAAGAGGCGTCTCGACAGCCCCGCCTCAGGGTTTATGATGCCCGCTGCCCCTTTGCCCACAGGATGACTGGCATGCCCCTCGCCCAATTGATCAGCGCCGCCCAGCTGCAGCAACGCCTCGATAAGCCCGACTTGCTGCTACTCGACTGCCGCTTTGCCCTGGATGATCTGACCTACGGCCAGCGCGGCTATGCCGATGGGCATATTCCCGGCGCGCAGTTCGCCGATCTGGAGCGCGACCTGTCCGGGCCTATCCACACAGGCATCACCGGTCGCCACCCCCTGCCGGAACCGGCAAAGCTGCTGCAGCGCCTGCGCAACTGGGGCCTTAACCAGCACAGCGAGGTGGTGCTGTACGACGACGGTCCCGGCGCCTTCGCGGCCCGCGCCTGGTGGCTGCTGGCCTGGCTGGGCAAGCGCGACGGCGTGTACCTGCTCGATGGCGGCCTCAAGGCCTGGCGCGAGGCCGGTGGCGCCCTGACCCAGGACCTGCCCAGCCCTACTCCCGGCACCTTTAGCGGCAGCGCCGATGCCAGCCTGCTGATCAGCGCCGCGCAGTTGCAGCAGCGCCTGGGCGACAAGCAGCTGACCCTGCTGGACGCCCGCGGCCTGCCGCGTTTCCGGGGCGAGGTAGAACCGATCGACCCGGTGGCCGGGCATATCCCCGGGGCGCAGTGCGCGGCATTCACCGACAACCTCGACAGCGACGGCCACTTCCTCGATGCCGCCCTGTTGCGTCAGCGCTTTGCCGCGCAACTCGCTGAGCGCCCGGCCAGCGAGCTGGTGGCCTACTGCGGCTCGGGCGTAACCGCCTGCCACAACCTGTTCGCCCTGTGCCTGGCCGGCTACCCCCTGGCAGCCCTGTATGCCGGCTCCTGGAGCGAATGGATCACCGATCCGGCGCGGCCCGTGGCGCTCGGCGACTAATCTGCCAAGCAGCAGTGTCCTTAAGCACTCACTGGAATATAGGCCATAGGCGAAAGCCGAAAACAATTTAAAAACAGCCCTTTACGGCTCAAAGGTCGCACTAGACTTCAACATGAGCGGCTAACCCCGCTCCCGGTGGGGCCTTTATTAAAACAAGCAGAAGCTGCCAGCGCCCCGGCCCCATCGGCCACCTTGCGCGAGGGCTATATGGGAATTGCCGCCTGCGAGTTGAGCCAACACGTTATCCGGCCCACATTGATCTACCTGGGCCGCCATTCAATAGCCGCCGAAGCCTTGCTCCTGGGAGCCGCCGCCAGCCAATCCGGACTTGGCGCGATACTCGACGATAAACACGGCCACGGCCTCTACCGCATCGCCGCCCTGCGCCACCAGCAGCTCTGGGATCAGCACCTGGCCCTCTACCCGGACCTGGCCAGCCAGGTCCGCGGCCTGGCCAGCCAGCATGCCTTTCTCAGCGCCCCGCATCTGGAACTGACCGTCAACCTGCGCTACGCCACGGCCATCGCCTGGATGCTGATCGAGGCGGACCACAGCGAACTGCCCGCGGCCGACGACCTGCTCGGCATGGCGCAGATCTGGCGCCGGGTATTCAAGCCCCACGGCCGCCCACGGGACTTTATCGCCGCCTGGCAGCGCTGTATTGGCAAGTTCAGCAAAGTGGCCTGAGAACCTGTCTAGGATCTGCTGCGCGTCGGCCCTGCAGCGTTAAAAACAGGCTCTAAATACCTGCCAATGCCCGATCCAGTGAACTGGCGCGGCAAATCCGGCCAGGGCTTTGGGTTACACTCGCGCGGCGAGCACAATTATAAAAAGGCCGCGTGAGACAACCATGACAGCACTCTGCACCGCGTTGCCAGAACAGCTTTGCCTGTTGCTGGTGGACGACCACCGGATCTTCCTCGACGGCCTCAGCCTGGCCCTCGCCCCGCTTTGCGCCAACCTGCAGATCCACACCGCAGAAAGCGCCGCGCAAGCGGAACAATGCCTGCAAAACGGCGAATTCGACCTGATCCTGCTGGATCTGCGCCTGCCCGATGTACCCGGCCTGGAGCTGCTGCAACGCTGGCAGCAGCAGGGCCGCATGACCCCGGTGGCGATTCTCAGCGCCAGCGATTCCAACCTGGATGCCCAGGCCGCCCTGGCCGCCGGCGCCCTGGGTTTTATTCCGAAAAGCGCCAACAGCGACGAACTGCGCCAGGCGGTGACCCGCGTGCTGCTCGGCGAAACCCTGCCCGCCCCGGCCGCGGAAAAACCGCAGCTGACGCCACGGCAGATGGAGATTCTCCGGCTACTGGCCGACGGCCTGCCGAACAAAGCGATCGGCAGGCAACTGGGGGTTTCCGAGGACACGGTGAAGACCCACCTGAAATCGCTGTTTCAGGAACTCGACGTGCACACCCGTACCGCCTGCGTCACTGTGGCGCGTCAGCGCGGCTGGCTGTAGGCGCCTGCCGCGCCTGCAGGATCACCGCCAGGGCCTGGCGCAAGCGCGCCGGCAACAGCGGCTTGGCCAGCAGGGTGACGTGGGCCGGCAGGCAGCGCTCCTGCAACTGCGCACTGCTGTCGGCGGTGATCAGCAGGGCCGGCAGCATGCTCGCCGCCGCCTCGCGCAAGCGCTCGATGGCCGACAAGCCATCCTCCTCCCCCGCCAGGCGGTAGTCGCTGATCAACAGTTGCGGCTGCGCCTCATCCATACGGGCTAACGCCTCCGGCAGATCGGCGCAGGCCCACACCTGACAGCCCCAGCGCTGCAACAGGCCGGCCAGGGCCTCGCGCCCGGCGCTATCGTCTTCCAGCAGCAGCACCCGCCCGCTCAGCGCCGCCGGGGGCGGTGCCGGCGCCTGCCAACTGCCCGCTTCGGCCAGCGGCAGGCGCATGACAAAACGCGCGCCCTGGCCGGGACTGGAATGCAGCTGCAGGGGATGCTCGAGCAGTTCGGCCAGCTGCTTGACGATGGCCAGACCCAGGCCCAGGCCGCGCTCGGCGTTGCGCCCAGGGTTGTCCAGCTGCTGGAATTCCTCGAACACCCGACCTTGCTCCTGGGCGCTCAGGCCGCGGCCATCATCGCCAACCTCCAGCAGCAGCGCGCCCTGCTCCTGGCGCGCCAGCAGCCACACCCGGCGCGCCTGGGCATGACGCAATGCATTGATCAGCAGGTTGCGCAGCACCCGTTCCAGCAATAGCGGATCGCTGCGTACCCACAGCTCGTCGCACTGCAATTGCAGCTCCACGCCCTGGGCCGCGGCCTCGGCGCGGGTTTCCTCGGCGAGGCGCAACAGCAGCGGACGCAAGGCCAGCACCTCGGGCTTGACCTGCACGCCGCCGGGCAGGGTCAGGCGGGTGTAATCGAACAGCGATTGCAGCAAGCGGCTGAGCTGCTCCACCGCAGTCGCCAGGCGCCCGCTGATGCGCTGGATACCCGGCTCCTGGCTCTGCTCCAGCAGGTGCTGGGCATACAGGCCCATGGCGTTGAGCGGTTGGCGCAGATCATGACTGGCGGCGGCGAGCAGGCGCAGCTTGCGCGCATCGTCGGCCTCGGCGCGCTGCCGGGCCAGATCCAGCAGACGCAGGTTAAGCCAGGCGCCGCGCTGGCCATGTTCCTGCAGATAAGCGCCGACACTGCCAATCAGGTTGGCGCAGATCAGAAACAGCGCCTGGTAGGCCAGGCCCGGACCAGGCTCGGTAAACAGCAGGCCGAGCAGCAGGAACAAGGCGCAATAACCCCAGGCCGTGACGCTGGCGGCGCGAAAGGACACCCCCAGCAGCACATAACCGAACAGCAGCACCAGAAACAGCCCGTCGTAGGGCATGGCCACGCCCAGGCGCCAGTAGATCACGATGATCAGCACCACGCAGGCGCCATTCAGCCCATAGGCGCTGACATAGGCCAACAGGCTCAGGCGCGGCGAACTCTGCGGCCGCCTGCAATAGAAATACGCCAGCACCACACCGAGCATGGCCAGCAAGCGCAGCGGCACGATCGGCAGGCTGAGGACCAAGGGCACCAGCAGCATATCCAGGGCGGTGTAGATCAGCTGGAACAGCAGCGCCGTGCCGACTATCAGCAGCAGGCGGCGGCGGATGCGCTGCACCCGGTGCTCGACAAAGCCCTGCTCCAGGGCCGGCACGAAACACAGGCTGCGGTGGCCGCGCTGCTGTTGCGCAAGCAGCAGGCGCTCTTCCTGTTCCAGGGTCATAGTCCCACTCCCCGGGGATTACAGACCGGCTGCTGGCGAATCCTGCTGCTTGGTGGCAATGGCGTCATAGGTCTCCACCCGATGCTGATCTTCGGCGCTGAATAGACGCTGACGCAAACGCTGCTGCTCCTGCTGCCGATCGGCCGCACTCAGGCCATTGCCCTGCAGGCTGGCGAGTTCTTGCTGATACAGCGCATAACGTTGTTGCCAGGCTCGCTCGTTGCGCTGCTCCAGCAGCAGGCGCTCGACCGTGGGCGGATCATAGGTCAGGGCGAGGAACTGGCGCACCTGTTCCTCGCTGGCGCCGTCGCGCCAGAGCTTGTCACTCTGCGCCAGCACGGCCTGGGCCTGCACCTGGCGCTCCTCGCTGGCGCGCATGGCGGCGGGCAACTGGGCACGCAAGGCTTCCTGCGCCTGGGCCTTGGCCTGCTCGCTGAGATCGCTGCGGGCCAGCAGCGCCAGATTGTCCAGGGTATAGCGGGCATAGACCTGCTCGGCGCCGAACAGGGCATCGGCGGCGGCGCTGGAAAAATGCTGGCGGCGCAGTTCGGCAAGCTGTTCGAAGGCCTGTTGCAGCGCCGCCAGCTGGGCCTGCGGCTGGGCTTGCTGCTGGCTGTTCAGGGGCTGTTCGAGCAGGGCCAGGCTGGCACGCTTGTAGTCCAGATAGTCGCCCAACAGGCCAATAAACTGCCCCAGGGCCGGCTCCTGCAGGCGCGTGCCGGCATCGGCCAGCATCGCCTCGACCGCCGCGTCCAGGCCGGACTGGTCGGCGGCGCTGAGGAAGTAATCGATATAGTCGCGCAGCCCCAGGCTCAGCTGCAGATTGCCGGCGCTGTCGCTACGCAGTTCGCCATCCACCTCGGTGCCCTGCAAACCGGGCAACGCCGGCGCAACCGCAGCTTGCGGCGCCATGGGCAACAGGGGGCTGGCACTGATAGTGGGCGGGGCAACCGGCAACAGCGGTGCGCTGCCCACCTGTGCCAGCGGCACGGGCTCGGGCCATTGCCAGTAGAGGGTCAGGCCGGCACTGCACAGCACAGCGGTAAACAACAGGAGGATATGACGCGCGGGAAATGGCATGCAGACTCCAAATGCCGGGCAGCCGGGAGGCCGCCCGCAACTACCTATCAGACGCCTTTGTTCTTCAAGCGATTGGCATGCTGGCGATACAGCGAAACCGGCTCGGTCCAGCCGCGAATACCGAACAGATGGTTGATCGCATCCACATGGTTCATGTTGTAGCTGTCGCCCAGCACCTGACCCAGGTAGGTGGAGCAGACGCCGACCAGGCCGTCATTCTTCTCACTACCGAAGGCCAGGCCGGTGATGGCCAGGAACGGATCGACCGCGTCGAGAACGTTGGTGTAGGAGGTGTTACCGGTCCAGGAGAAATAGCGGATGTTATGCCCGCGCACATTGTGCACTTCAGTGGATTTGGCGCAGTAGCTGCTGCTGTTGACGCCCCACGGATGGCGGCTGTTCAGCGCGGCGGTGCCGGCGGTGGTCAGGGTTTTCAGCGCATCAATACCGCTCTGCGGGTTGCTACTGCCGGACAGTAGGTTGATTACCGCACCCAGGGCATTGGCCAGGGCATTGGCACCGCCTTCGATAGCGCTGTTCGGTGGGATCACCCCGCGCAGTACATCGGCTACTTTTGAGCCTTTGTTCACCCCGTTGATCGAGGTCACCGAGGCCACCAGATCAGGGCGCAGCGAAGCCGCAACGCGCGAGGTCGGTGAACCCTGGCTGTGGCCGATCAGATTGACCTTGCCGCCATTGGCACCAGCCCAGGGTACGATCTGCTGCGCCAGTGCGGCACCGCGTTGTTCGCTGTCATTAAGCGCCGAAACGCTGGCCACATAGACCTTGGCGCCATCACGCTCGAGGTTCCAGGGGATGGTGTGGAAGTAGTTGATCAGACCGCCGATGGTATTGAAACCGGTTACACCGTGTACCAGCACGATCGGGTATTTGGTCTGGGTGTAGCTGGCCTGGGCCTGAGTGGCGCCAAACAGGGCAGCGGCAGCAAGGGCAGTGGCAATAGCGCGACGCATGGGTGCCTCCTTATTCTTATTGTGGGCACGCCGGGAAACTGCGTCCGGCGTGCAGCCAGTCTAAGGAGAAGGAGAAGCCCGTCACATCGCCCAGATGGGTGAGGCCGTCACGGGCTGGAAGCGATGGCCTGCTGCAATGCCGCGAGCAGCTTGGGATCATCGGCCAGGGTCTGGCTGGGGAAGCTGGCGATCACCCGGCCCTGGCGGTCGACCACATATTTGAAGAAGTTCCAGCGCGGCGCCTGGCTCTGTGCCGCCAGCTCCTTAAACAGGCCGACTGCCTCGGTACCGCTGACCCGTTGCGGCTCACTTATGGCAAAGGTCACACCGTAGTTGACGTAGCAGACCTTGGCGGTTTCCTCGCTGCTGTCGGCCTCCTGGCGAAAGTCATCCGAGGGCACCCCCAGCACTTCCAACCCCTGCTCCTTGTAGCGCTGGTAGAGCGCCTCCAGCCCCTTGAACTGCGGAGTAAAGCCACAGAAGCTGGCGGTATTGACCACCAGCAAGGCCTTGCCGGCGAACTGGCCACACAGATCGATGCGCTCCTGGCTGCGCAATTTCTGCAACTCGCCCTGCAATAGCGCCGGACATTCAGCGGCCTGCGCCGAACCAACCCAGGTGCTCAGCAGGACGATAACCAGCAGGGGAAAACGCCACATAGGGATCACCTTGAATAGATAAGCAAATCAGGCTACTGCCTTAGCAAACACCCAGACCGAGTTGCAGAAACGCCAGACCACTTTGCAGCCAGCCCCACCAGGCCAGACCCAGGGCCAACATGCCGCCCATTACCAGTGCGGTGTTCCAGCCATAGTCGGTATTCATGCATTCGCTCCCTGTTGTTGCAGTCGCGCCACCGGTTGCTCGCGCACCGGCCAGTTCAGTGCCGCGGCCAGCAGGCTGAGCAGCACGGCAATCTGCCAGACCAGATCATAACTGCCGGTATGGTCATACAGATAGCCGCCCATCCAGCCGCCGAGAAAAGCCCCCAGCTGGTGGAACAGAAAGACGATGCCACCCAGCATCGACAGGTTGCGCACCCCGAACAGGGTGGCCACCGTGCCATTGGTCAGCGGCACCGTCGACAGCCACAGCAGGCCCATGGCCACGCCAAAGGCGTAGGCGCTCCACACCGTCAGCGGCGCCAGGATAAACCCCAGGATCACCACCGCCCGGGCCAGATACAAGGCACTGAGCAGTCGCGGCTTGGACATCCGCCCGCCCAGCCAGCCGGCGATATAGGTGCCGAAGATATTGAACAGCCCCACCAGGGCCAACACCGTGGTGCCCACCAGCGCCGGCAGATGCTGGTCGACCAGATAGGCCGGTAGGTGCACGCCGATAAACACCACCTGAAAGCCGCAGACAAAAAAGCCCAGCGCCAACAGCCAGAAGCCGGAATGACCACAGGCCTCACGCAGCGCCTCACCCAGACTCTGCTCCTGGCCGGTAAGGGGCAACGGCGCGTCCTTGATCATCGCCGCCAGCGGCACTATCAGCGCCACCAGCAGACCCAGAGCCATCAATGCCACCGACCAGCCCAGCCAGCTAAGCAGGCCCAGGGTGCCGGGCAGCATGGCGAACTGGCCGAAGGAGCCGGCCGCCGCCGCGATGCCCATGGCCATGCTGCGTTTTTCCATCGGCACGGCGCGCCCCACCGCGCCGAGGATCACCGAGAACGAGGTGCCGGACAGGCCTATGCCAATCAGCACCCCGGCGCTTAGCGACAGGCTCCAGGGCGAGTCGGCCAGGCCCATGCAGCCCAGGCCAATGGCATACAGCACGCCGCCGACTATCACCGTGCGCTTGGCGCCGAAACGGTCGGCAAGGGCGCCGGTAAAGGGCTGGGTCAGACCCCAGACCAGGTTCTGCAGGGCGATGGCGAAGGCGAACACTTCACGGCCCCAGCCGAACTCGGCGCTCATCGGCGGCAGGAACAGGCCAAAACCATGGCGAATGCCCAGAGACAGGGCCAGGACCAGGGATGCGCCCAGCAATAGCCAGCCACTGGTGCGCCAGAGTGAAGTCATCAGTTGTCCTTAACGGGAGCGACCCGCTTAGCGAAAAATCGGCAATAGGCCGTAGATATACCCCCCTGCCCGCTGGGCTGACAGCTACAGCTGCCCGGCAATGCAGCGCTACAGATGGCACCCTGTGCGGGGCATGCCGGCAAGCCGACCATCGGCTAATCGAACAGCAGCGGCGGCGCGCTGGCGCGCTGCGCGAAGAACTGCAGCAATTGCTCGTGGTAATGGGCAAACACCTCGGGCGGCAACCAGTGCTTGTAGAGCGCCAGGGTGCTGGCAGGCGCCGCCGCCACCTCACGCACGGCCTGGTCGAGGCGCTTGGCCATGCGCGCGCCCCACGCGCTGCGCGAGCAATAGATGCCCACTGTCACCAACTGCGAACTCTCACGCAGCGGCACGCTGACCAACGCATCACTCAAGCTGAAATGCCGGCTGACTTCGGTGTAGATAACCGGGTAATCGAAGACATAATCCAGGCGATGGTGGCTGACCATCAGCAGCAGGTTTTCCCCGGCCAGGCTGCCGCCCAGTTCCTGAATCCGTCCGCCGGCCTTGGCCTCGTGCAATTGCTGGCGAATATCCGCTGGATAGACCCGGCTCTTGGCCAGGGCGCCGCGCAGGTAGGGATTGGCGAACAACCAGTCGAGGCTGACTTTGCCATCCTCGATCAGCAACTGCTCCTGGGTTTGCCGGCGCACTAGGACATGGATCGGGGTGATCACCAGATAGGGCACGAAATAGCCCATGCGGTCGCGCTCGGGGCTCTGCAACTGGCCGCTGCTGCACATCTGGCCCTGCTCGCCCATGCGCTGCTCGACCCGGGTCATGGGCAATACTTCATAGTGCATCTGCAACTCGGGCAGGCGTTTGGCCAGCAGCTGCATGGCCTCGAACAGCACGCCATCGACCACTTCACCATCGCGCACATTGAAGGCCCCGGGGATAGGCACCACTCCCCAGTGCAATTCCTCGGCCTGTAGCCAGGCCGGCCCTGGCAACAGCCAAAGCAGCGCAGCAAAGGCAAGCGAACTGAAGGACCGGACCAAGGTAAACATCCCTGCAGCACATGGTGGTCTCTACACGCTAGGCGATAGCCGCCACTGTTGCCGAAAAAATCCCGGCCCGCGCGTTCAGAACACCAGCGCCAGGGCCACCAGCACGCCACATTCGGCCAGTTCGACCAGTGCCCCGGCGGTATCGCCCGTGGCGCCGCCCAGGCGCTTGAGCATCAGGGCGCGCAACCAGAGGAAAACCACCCCGGCCACCAGCAAGGCGAGCAGCGCCGGCCAGCCAAACAGCAACATGGCCACGACATTGGCGGCCAGCACCCAAGGCAGTTGCCGGCGCGGCAGATGCTCGGCCAACGCCTGACCCAGGCCGCCGGCCCGCACATAGGGCGTGCTAAGAAACAGCAGCGGCAACAGACAGCGCGCCAGCCAGGGCACCAGTACCAGCAGCAACCCGGAGCCGCTCTCCAGCAAGGCCACCAGCGCCGCAAATTTGAGCAGCAACACCAGCACCAGCACCACCACCGCGATCGGCCCGCTGCGCGGGTCTTTCATAATGGCCAGGGTGCGTTCCTTATCGCCGAAGCCGCCGACCCAGGCATCGGCGCTGTCGGCCAGGCCATCCAGATGCAGGCCGCCGCTGATGCCCACCCACAAGGTCAACAGCAGCGCCGCCTGCAACAGCACGGCGCTACTACCCAGCAATTGCTGCGCGGCGAACAGCAACAGGCCGATCAACAGCCCAACCAGCGGGTAGAACAGCAGCGAACGGCCGACCTGCTCAGGCGTCGGCATGCCGGCCAGGGTCACCGGCAAACGGGTAAGAAATTGCAGGGCAATCCACCAGGGCGTCATGCGCGCTCCCACAGCTCGCCTTTTTCATCCAGGCACAGTTGATAGCGCTCGGCATGGCCGACCGGCACCTGCAGCAGATCATTGCGCGGCAAACCACGGGCACGCGCCAGCAGCAGGCGGATCACCCCACCATGGGTGACCAGCAGCAAGCGCTCGCCGGCATGCAGGGCCTGCAAGCGCTGCAATGCGCCCAATATCCGCGCTTCGAAGGCCAGCAGCGTCTCGCCTTCGGGGGGAGTAAAGGCGTAGGGATCGCTCCAGAAACGGCCCAAATCTTCTGCGC
>DASUOY010000261.1:0-3463 GCA_036276395.1 Pseudomonas sp. | reverse complement strand
CTGGCAGGGTTTCGCGCCGCTACTGACGGCCCATGACGTACAGCTGGGCGAGGGCCCGGGGGCGCTGCAACTGGATCAGGTGCGGCTGGTGCCGGATGTGCTGGCCAGTCTGCTGGCGCGCCAGCTGCGGGTCAGCAGGTTGGAATTCGATGGCCTGCAACTGGTGGTCGCCGAGGACGCCGAGGGGCGCTGGGCGCTCAAGGGGTTGGCGCAACCCGCCAATGCCGCACCACTGGACCTGGCCCAGGTGCTGGGCCAGTTGCAGGCGGTCAAGCGCCTGTCGCTGCTCAATAGCCAGGTCACCCTGCAGGCATTCGACCAGCCGCCCCGTACCCTGAGCTATGTCAACCTGACGCTGCGCAATGGCACCAGCCGCCAGCGCCTGGATGGTCGCGTGCTGCTGCCGGACGGCCAGCCACTGGCCCTGCAGTTGCGCACCCGCATGCGCGCCGAGCGTTGGCGTGAGGTGCAGGCCGAGCTCTATTTGAGCCTGCCGCAGAGCGATTGGGCGGCCTGGCTGCCGGCGAGCCTGCTGGCGCAATGGCGCGTGACGCAGTTGCAGCTTGGTGGCGAGGTCTGGCTGGGCTGGGCGAAGGGCGCCTTGCAGCGCGGGGTTGCGCGCCTGCATGCGCCCCAGGTGCGGGGGGCTTATGCCGAGCGGCCGCTGGCGACGGTGCAGGATCTGAGCCTGTCGGCTTATTTCAGCCGCACGCCCCAGGGCTTTCAGCTGCAACTGGATGGCCTGGCCTTTAGCCGTGGCGATACCCGCTGGGGCGACGCGCGAGTGAGCGTGCAGCAGCAGCGCGAAAGCGCCGAGGTCGAGGAGCAATGGCAGCTCAGCGCCGACCGTCTCGATCTGGCTCCTTTGCAGCCGCTGGTGGCGGCACTGGCGCCCCTGCCGGACAAGGCCCTGGCCGTGCTGGCGCAGCTCAAACCGGTGGGCGCGCTGCGCAATATCCAGCTCGATTACCGCCCACACATCGAAGGCAATGCGCGCCTGCAGTTTGCCGCCAACCTCGAGCGCATCGGTTTTGCCGCCTACCTAGGCTCTCCGGCCGCGGAAAACGTCAGCGGCAGTATTCGCGGTGATCTGGGGCAGGGTGAACTGCGGGTCGATAGCGAAAACTTTTCCCTGCACCTGGACACCCTGTTTCCCCAGCCCTGGCGCTACGCCAAGGCCAATGCCCGGCTGACCTGGCAACTGGATGAGCAGGCCTTCACTCTGCGCAGCCCCTATCTGCGGGTGGTGGGCGAGGAGGGCGAGGTCGCCGGTGACTTCCTTATCCGCCTGCGCCGCGATCCGGCTGCCGAGGACTATATGGACCTGCGCGTAGGCATGCGCCAGGGCGATGCGCGCTTTACCGAGAAATATCTGCCGAGCCGAGCCCCGGGCATGAGCCCGGAGCTGGATGCCTGGCTGAAAAGCGCGATCCGCGCCGGGCAGGTGGATGAGGGCTTCTTCCAGTACCAGGGCTCGCTGAACAAGGGGGCGCAGAATACGGCGCGCAGCCTCAGCCTGTTCTTTGCCGTGCATGAGGCCGAGCTGGCCTTCCAGCCGGGCTGGCCGGCGCTGCGCGAAGGGCGCGGCACGGTATTTATCGAGGACAGTGGGGTGCGGGTCGAACTGGCCGAGGGGCGCCTGCTCGATAGTCGGGTGCACAACGCCCAGGCGCTGATTGCCACGGCGCCTCCCGGTCAACCTCCGCGCTTGCAACTGCACGGCGAGCTGAGCAGCAGTGTCGGCGACGCCTTGCAGATACTCCAGCAGACCCCCATTGGCACGGCGCAAACCTTTGCCGGCTGGACGGGCAGCGGGCCGCTGACGGGCAAGCTGAAACTCGACCTGCCGCTGCGCAAGGGCCTGGCCCCCGAGGTGGTGGTGGATTTTGCCACCGCAGGCGCCCAGCTCAATCTGGCCAATCCGACGCTGCAGCTCAGCCAGTTGCAGGGAGCCTTCCGTTACAACACGGCCAGCGGCCTGAGCTCGCCGGACATCCGCGCCCAGGTGCTGGGCCATGCGGTGCGGGGCAAGGCCGTGGCCGAAGGCGCGCGCGGCCGTGCCCGCAGCCGGATCGAGGCCAATGGCCGGATCGAGGTGGCCGAGCTGGTGAACTGGCTGGGGCTGAGCCAGCCCGTGCCCTTGAGCGGCAGCCTGCCGTATCGCTTGCGCCTGACCCTGGATGGCCTCGACAGTCAGTTGCGTGTCGACTCCACGCTCAAGGGCACGGTCGTCGCGTTGCCGGCGCCCTTTGCCAAGGATGCCGACAGTACCCGCTCCGCTAGTTGGCGTATGAGTCTGGGGGGCAGCGAGCGGCGTTACTGGCTGGATTATGCCGAGCTGGCCAGCTTGTCCTTCGCCGCGCCGCCCGGGCAGTTCAGCGCCGGGCGCGGCGAGTTGCGGCTGGCCGATGGCCCGGCAAAGTTGCCGACCAGCCAGGGGCTGCGCCTGCGCGGCCGCCTGAGCGAGCTGGATTGGGCGGCCTGGCAGGCGGTGTTGCAGCCTTACGCACAAATACCCAAGAGCGACGCGCAACGCTTGTTCAAGGATGCGCAGGTGCAGATCGCGGCGTTCAGCGGCTTCGGTACGCGCCTGGATAACCTGGCGGTGGGCGTACAGCGGGCCGGCGCTGCCTGGGCACTAAGCCTCGACAGCGAGCGGGTCAAAGGCCGGGTCGAATTGGCGGATGATCCGGCAGCGCCCATTGCGTTGAGCCTGGACTATCTGCGTTTCCCCGCTGCCGAGCCGAAAAGCGCGGCGGCGCCGGAGCTGGACAAGCCAGACCCGCTGCTCGGGGTCGATCCCAGGCAGATTCCCGCCATCGACCTGCGTATTGCCGCGGTCTATCAGGGCATTGAGCCGCTTGGCGCCTGGTCGCTGAAAGCCCGCCCCGAGGCTGACGGCGTGCGTTTCAGCGAGCTGGATCTCAATCTCAAGGGGTTGCAGATCAAGGGTGCAGGCGGCTGGCAAGGTACGGCACAGGCGAGCAGCAGCTGGTACAAGGGCCGTCTGGCGGGTGCCGACCTGGCCGATGTGCTGATTGCCTGGAGTTATGCGCCGACGGCCAGCAGTGAAAGCTTCCGCCTGGATGTCGATGGTAACTGGCCGGGTTCGCCGGCCTGGTTCGCCCTGAAACGTTTCACCGGCAGCATGGATGCCGCCATGCGCAAGGGGCAGTTCTCCGAGGTGCAGGGGCCGGCATCGGCGCTGCGGGTATTCGGCCTGCTCAACTTCAACTCCATTGGCCGTCGCCTGCGCCTGGATTTCTCCGATTTGCTGGGCAAGGGCTTGAGCTATGACCGGGTCAAGGGTTTTTTGGTTGCCCGAAAGGGGCGCTTTGTTACCCGTGAGCCGATAAGCCTGGAAGGACCTTCAAGCAATCTACAGTTGGATGGCACCCTGGATATGCGTTTGGAACTGGTCGACGCCAAGCTGCTGGTGACCCTGCCGGTGAGCAATAACCTG
>DASUOY010000260.1:0-4611 GCA_036276395.1 Pseudomonas sp. | reverse complement strand
GCGCCTGTTTCTGGATCGCCTCAAGGTGATGTTTCTGCACCACGTGGGCCACTTCGTGGGCCAGTACCCCGGCCAGCTCGGCTTCGCTGTTCATCCGCCCCAGCATGCCGCTGGTGATAAAGATATAGCCTGCCGGTGCGGCATAGGCGGCCACCTGCGGGCTGTCGAGCACCACGAAGCGCCAGCGCAGGTCAGGCCGCTCGCTGTGCTGGGCAACCCACAGGCCAACGCGGTTGACGTATTTCTGTAGCTCCTGATTGTTCAGCACCTTGGTGTTTTGCAGCAGCACGGTGGCGGTGTTCTGGCCGATAACCAGTTCCTCGTCGGCGCTTTTCTCCCCCATGTTGGTGAGGTTCTGCCCGGCGCTGGCCAGCTTGCCCAGATCGACCCCCTGTATCTGCACGCCCTCCAGGCCCTGGCAGGCGCCAAGGCTCAGGCACAGGCCCAGCAGCAGGGAACGTTTTAGCGTGAAAGTTGCATCAAGCATGGTGGTGTTCTCCTGGCCGTTAGCGGGCATAGGGCAGGGCCTGGCTTTGCAGGCCGCCCTGCTGGGCGAAGGCGCGGGCTTCGCCGGGTTGGGCGGCGAAGCTTTCCAGGTATTGCAGGCTGGCGGACAGGCCGCTGCCGCCGCTTTGCAGTTGTTCATCGCTGATGCCGCGTACGCCGGTGGCCACGCCGCTGGCTGGCGCTGACTGGCTGCCTAGGCTGAGCAGGCCGCCCAGGTTGCTGCTGCGGCTGGCCTGGGCATCCTTGGCGAAGCGCAGGCTGAGCAGGGGCAGCCAGCCACGCTGGCCGGCGTTGGTTTGCACCTGATACCAGCCGCCGCGCCGTTCGGTGACCACCACGGTCGCGTCTTTGCTGATGCGCCCCAGGGGGGCTGCGCTGGTGCTGGGTTCGGCGCGCAGTTCGGTTTCCTGTACGGTTTGCGCCTGGCGCAGTTCGCTGTGGCCAAGGCTGCTGTAAAGGCTCAGCAGTAGGGCCGCCATGGCGGCTATAAGGGTTTTATTCATCATTTTTCCTTCTTGGTTCGAACAGGCTGACAGCCTCCGCCCGGCCTTTGACCTGATGCTCGCCCTGTGGCACGAACTCCAGGGGCAGCGTGCATGCCTCACGGGTGGCGGCGGAAACCAGCAGGTGGGCACGTCCCTTGGTCAACCCCTCGATGCGGCTGGCCAGATTCACGGTGTCGCCAATTGCAGTGTAGTCATAACGCTGACGGGCGCCGACCAGGCCGACTACCGCCGGTCCCGTGTGCAGGCCGATGCCGATGTCGAAGTCCGGGCAGTTGTAGTCGCGGCGAAAATTTTCCAGGTTATCCAGCATCTCCATGGCCGCCAGGATGGCCTGGTCGGCCTGCTGCGGGTTGTCCAGTGGCGCGCCCCAGAAGGCCATGATGGCGTCGCCGATAAACTTGTCGAGGGTGGCCTGGTGCTTGAACAGCACCTCCACCTGGCTGCTGAAATAGCCTTCCAGCAGGCGCACGATTTCCGCCGGGCTGTGCTGTTCGGAGAGGGTGGTGAAGTTGCGGATATCGGAAAACAGCACGGTCAGCTGGCACTCCTTGCTGGCCAGCAGGGCCTCAGGATCGTCGCGGGTCACCAGTTGGTTGACTACTTCCGGGTCCATAAAACGGCTGAACAGGCGGATGGTGTTCTGCAATTGCTGGCGTCGGCGCAGGTAGAACAGGGTCAGGGCGCAGCCCAGCAGCAGCCACAGGCTGATCAGGCCCGGCAGCACGCCGAGCAACAGTCCTTGCAGGGCCAGCCAGTAACTGCCGGCAAACAGGGCCAGGCTGCCGAGCAGGCAGAGGGCGAAGGCGGCGGGCAGTTGTTCGCGCAGCAGCAGAGCGCTCAAACCCAGGAGCAGCAGCAGGGGCGCGAGCAGTTCGGCCCAGATGCCGAGTTGGCGCAGCTGGTTGCCGTTGAGCAGGTTGTCGATTGCGGTCATCAGGATAAAGGGCGCCGGGTAGAGGGTATGCAGGGCTGTCGGGCGCAGGTCGTGCAAGCCTGAGGCGGTGGTGCCGATAACGATGATCTTGTCTTTGAACTGCTCATCGGCCAGCGCCTCACCCTGGTTGCGTGCGCTGGCCAGTACGGCGGCATAGGGCAGGCGTGGATAGGGCAGGCGGCTGGCGCTGGGCCAGTCGAGCAGGATGCTGGGTTGCTCTGGTAACTGGGTGCCTAGGTCATGGGCGATGCGTGTCGGCAGGCTGGGCAGGCGCCAGTCGCCGAAATGACGATACAGCTCATGGCGCCGGCCGATGCCGTCGGGGTCGGGGCTGAAGTTGATCAGGCCGACTCGCCATAGCTCGCTGGCCACGGCTTTGGGCAGCAGCAGCAGGCCGCGTGCGTCGGTTGCGCCGCGCTGGCCTGGCGGGTCCCAGGTTTGCGCCGGCTGTTCGCTCAGCAGTGGCGGCAGGCTGCCCTCGGCGGGCTCCTGGGCGAGCGCGGCGAGATAGGTGTTGCGGCTTTTCTGCAGCACTTCGGCGAAGTAGCTGTCGGCGTCCGGGTTGAACTGGTCGGCCTCGCTGAACAGCACGTCGAACGCCACGGCCAGGGGCTGCTTGCTCTGCAGGTACTCCAGCAGTTCGGCGTGAACCGAGCGCGGCCAGGGCCATTTGCCGGCTTCTTCGGCCATCACCTGCAGGCTCAGGTCGTCGATGTCGATCAGCAGCAGGCGCGGGTCGGGTGCCCGTTCCGCGGCGCGCTGGCGGATCAGCCAGTCCAGATGGGCATTGTTCAGGCCGCTCAGGGCGGGCCATAGGTGCAGTAGCGGAAGCAGCAGCAAGGCCAGTAGGCAGAGTGCCTTGAGGCCCTGGCGGAAACTGTATGAGGTGGGGCGTGCAGGCACTGTTTAGCTCGCTGGAGTCAGTGGTACTGCCACTGACTCTAGCAGGCCGCTTTTAACGCAGCATTGCCAACGCAGCGAGTTGTTCAGCGGCCCTGCCAGCAGGCCGCAGTTGGGGTGCTTAACCCGCCACCAGTACCCGTATGGCTTCCAGGCGCAGCGCGGCCTTGTCGAACATGGCCAGGCCCTGCTCGCGCAGTTGGCGCAAGGCTTCCAGTTCGCTGTCGCGCACGCTGGGGTTGACCGCCTGCAGGGCGGTCAGGCGCGCCAGTTCTTCGTCGGTTTCGGCGGCCAGGCGGCGCTTGGCTTCCTCGACGCGGGCGCTGTGGCGCTCGGCGACCTTGCCTTCACCGGCATTGATCAGCGGGCCCAGGCTGTCGCGCTGGGCCTGTACGAACTTGTTGGCGCTGGCCCGTGGCACGCTTTCCAGCTGGTCGTTGAGGGTTTCGAAGGCCACCTTGTGCGCCAGGTCGTTGCCGTTGGCGTCAAGCAGGCAGCGCAGGGCGATTGGCGGCAGGTAACGGCCCAGTTGCAGGGCACGCGGGGCCACCACTTCGCTGACATACAGCAGTTCGAGCAGCACGGTGCCGGGCTTCAGCGCCTTGTTCTTGATCAGCGCGACGCCGGTGTTGCCCATCGAGCCGGAGCGCACCAGATCCATGCCGCCTTGCACCATGGGGTGTTCCCAGGTGAGGAACTGCATGTCCTCGCGGGCCAGGGCCATGTTGCGGTCGTAGGTGATGGTCACGCCTTCGTCGTCGCCCAGCGGGAAGCTGGCATCCAGCATCTTCTCGCTGGGGCGCAGGATCAGGGCGTTGTCGGAGTGGTCTTCGCTGTCGATGCCGAAGGCGTCGAACAGCTGCTCCATATAGATCGGCAGGGCGAACTGGTCGTCCTGCTCGAGAATCGCCTCCACCAGCGCCTCGCCTTCGCCGGCGCCGCCGGAGTTGAGCTCCAGCAAGCGGTCGCGGCCGGCATGCAGTTCGCTTTCCAGGCGCAGGCGCTCGGTTTTGGCGGCGTCGACCAGGGCTTGCCATTCGCCGTCATCGCCGCTTTCCAGCAGCGGTAACAGGCGGCTGCCGAACTGTTGTTGCAGGGCGTTGCCGGTCGGGCAGGTGTTGAGGAAGGCGTTCAGCGCCTGGTGATACCACTGGAACAGACGCTCCTGCGGGCTGTTCTCCAGGTAGGGCACGTGCAACTGGATACGGTGCTTCTGGCCGATACGGTCGAGGCGGCCGATGCGCTGCTCAAGCAGGTCCGGGTGGGCCGGCAGATCGAACAGCACCAGATGATGGGCGAACTGGAAGTTGCGACCCTCCGAGCCAATTTCCGAGCAGATCAGCACCTGGGCGCCGAACTCTTCGTCGGCGAAATAGGCCGCCGCGCGGTCGCGCTCCAGAATGCTCATGCCTTCATGGAACACGGTGGCGGGAATGCCCTTGCGCACACGCAGGGCGTCTTCCAGGTCCATGGCGGTTTCGGCATGGGCGCAGATCACCAGTACCTTGAACTTCCTGAGCATTTTCAGGGTGTCGATCAGCCACTCGACGCGTGGGTCGAATTTCCACCAGCGCTGTTCTTCATCGACATCGGTCTGCGCCTGGTAGCTGACTTCCGGGTATAGATCGGCATGCTCGCCCAGCGGCAGCTCCATATATTCATCGGGGCTGGCCAGCGGATAGGGGTGCAGTTCGCGCTCGGGGAAACCCTGTACGGCGGCGCGGGTGTTACGGAACAGCAGGCGGCCGGTGCCGTGGCGGTCAA
>DASUOY010000259.1:0-4126 GCA_036276395.1 Pseudomonas sp. | reverse complement strand
TGGCCGCAATCAGCCGAGCGCCCTGTTCGCGCAGCGCCGGCGCGCTCAGATAATCCAGCTCACCGGCCAATTGCAGAACCCCGGGGGTCAGCTCGCGAATAGCCGCCTGACTCACGACTCCTCCGCGCCCTGGCGGGCCTTGGCCACGGTATCGGCCCAGGTATCGATAACCTTGTTCAGGTCATTGCCGTTGTTCTGCATGGACTGGGCGAACTGATCGCGGAACAGCTTGCCGACGTTGATGCCGTTGATGATCACGTTACGCATCTTCCAGGTACCGTCCAGGCTGACCATGGTGTAGGACAGCGGATAGAGCGCGCCATTGCCGTCCTTGATCTCCATATTCACCGCCGTACGCTGCGGGTCCTGCTGGCCGCTGACTGGCAGCACGCGGATATCCTGGTTGTTGTACTCGAGCAGGGCGTTGCCATAGAACTGCATCAGGCTGCGCTTGAAGTTTTCCTGAAAGCGCGTCATCTGCTCCGGCGTGGCCTGGCGCGAGAAACGCACCGTCATCACGCCGCGGGAAATGCCGTCGACATCCACCACCGGGCCGAGAATCCGATTCAGCGCGGCGTAGAAGGCTGCCGGATCGCTGCGGTATTGCTCTTTGTTGGCCTTGAGATCGGCCAACAGCTCGGTGGTGGTCTGCTGCACCACCTCATGGGCCGCAGGCGCCGCCACGACAGACAGTGGCAGCAGGGCCAGACAGAGGATAAGACTGTTACGCAGGGCCTTGAACATCTCGACTACTCCTATTAATTGGCCTGGTCTTTATTGACCGAATTGAGCAGAAACTTGCCAATCAGGTCTTCCAACACAAGAGACGATTGGGTGTCATGGATGGTTCCACCGTCGCGCAGGACTTCTTCCTCGCCGCCCACGCTGATACCGATGTACTTCTCGCCGAGCAAGCCGGCGGTAAGGATCGACGCGGTGGAGTCCAGCGGCAGGTTGTCCACCTGATCATCCAGAGCCATGGTGACGCGCCCGGTGTAGCTGTCGCGATCCAGATCGATCGCCGTCACCTTGCCGATGGTCACCCCGGCCATGGTCACCTTCGACCTGACCGTCAGACCGGCAATATTCTCAAAGTGCGCATACACCTTGTAGCTATCGTTGCCGCTACCCATGGTCAGGCCGCTGACGCGCAGGGCCAGCAGCAGTAAGGCCAACAGCCCGGCCAAGAGGAACAAGCCGACACCAATTTCCAGCGTGCGGTTTTGCATCAGAAATCTCCAAACATCAAAGCGGTCAGAATAAAGTCCAGCCCCAGCACGGCGAGCGAGGCATACACCACGGTTTTGGTGGTGGCACGGCTGATGCCTTCAGAAGTCGGCTCACAGTCGTAGCCCTGGAACACGGCGATCCAGGTCACGACAAACGCAAAGACCACGCTCTTGATCACGCCATTGAGCACATCTTCGCGAAACGCAACGCTGCTCTGCATATTGGCCCAGAACGAACCCTCATAAACCCCGAGCCAATCGACCGCGACCATGGCCCCACCCCAGATGCCGACCACACTGAAGATCATCGCCAGCAGCGGCATCGAGATAAAACCGGCCCACAAGCGCGGCGCAACTATGTACTTGAGCGGATCGACACCGATCATGGCCAGGCTGGACAGCTGCTCGGTGGACTTCATATTGCCGATTTCCGCGGTCAACGCCGAACCGGCGCGCCCGGCGAACAGCAAGGCGGTGACCACCGGCCCCAGTTCACGCAGCAGGGTCAGGGCCACCATCTGCCCGACCGCCTGTTCCGAACCGTACTTGGCCAGGATGCTGAACCCCTGCAGCGACAACACCATGCCGATAAACAGGCCCGACACCACGATGATCGCCAGGGACATCACCCCCACCGAATACAGCTGCTTGACCAGCAACTGAAAGCCATTGCCCCGCGAGCCGCCGCCAAACAGCGCGCGCAGCAGAAACAGACTGGAACGACCCAGCGTGGCAACCACATCGATACCGGCTCGACCGAACAGACGAATCCGTTCGAGCACAGATGTCTTGCGCATCAGCGCCCCCCCAATAGATCGTCGCGGTAATTCGCCGCCGGATAGTGAAAAGGCACCGGACCGTCCGGAATACCCTGCATAAACTGGCGCACCCGCGGATTGTCCGACTTCATCAGCTCATCCGGCGTGCCCTGCCCCAGCACCTGGGTGTCGCCCACCACATAGATGTAGTCGGCGATGCTGGCGGTTTCCGCCAGGTCGTGGGACACCACGATGCTGGTGATGCCCAGGGCATCGGTCAGCAGACGAATCAGGCGCACCAGCACGCCCATGGCGATCGGGTCCTGGCCGACGAACGGCTCGTCATACATCAATATCTGCGGGTCCAGGGCAATAGCTCGGGCCAGGGCCACGCGCCGCTTCATACCGCCCGACAACTCATCCGGCATCAAGTCCAGGGCGCCGCGCAGGCCCACGGCCTGCAACTTCATCAGGACGATATCGCGGATCATTTCTTCCGGCAGCTTAGTGTGCACGCGCAGCGGAAACGCCACGTTCTCGAACACATCCAGGTCGGTAAACAGCGCACCGCTCTGGAACAGCACCCCCATCTGCTTGCGCATATCGAACAGCTCAGTGCGCGACAGGCTCGGCAGATTCACCCCGTTGACCCAAACCTCGCCCTGACTCGGCTTGAGTTCGGCGGCAATCAGGCGCAACAAGGTGGTTTTGCCGCACCCGGAAGGCCCCATGATGCCGGTGACCTTGCCGCGCGGAATGTGAATATCGACGTTTTTGAAAATATCCCGCTCGCCGCGCTTAAAGCTCAGGCTTTTCAGCTCGACGGCATAGGGATTCTCGGCGCTCATCTGGACTCCTTGCTAAAAGCTTGCCTGACAGACGCATCGCCCCGGAAAAAGGACACTACAACCGCCGAACCGACCGAAAATGGGCGCGAACTATAGCACCAGGCCAGGGCCGACCCAAGATTGAACATATGACCGCAGATAACACCACAGATGGCGCCCCGCAGTGGAAGTACTGGGCAGATGCACCTTTCCGGCTATAATCCCGGCCTTTTACTCAGCATGCCCCTTGAGACGCCATGAGCCAGGCCAACGAACTGATCCAATCCGCGCAGCGCACCATCCGCCTTGAACTCGAGGCCATCGAGGACCTGCTGCAACGCATCGACGGCGACTTCGTGCGTGCCTGCGAGCTGATCCTCAATAGCAAAGGTCGGGTCGTGGTGGTGGGCATGGGCAAGTCCGGGCATGTCGGCAACAAGATTGCCGCCACCCTGGCCAGCACCGGCACCACGGCGTTTTTCGTCCACCCCGCCGAAGCCAGCCATGGCGATATGGGCATGATCACCCGCGATGATGTGGTGCTGGCCCTGTCCAACTCCGGCTCAACCGCAGAGATCGTCACCCTGTTGCCGCTGATCAAACGCCTCGGCATCCGACTGATCAGTATGACCGGCAACCCGGACTCGCCACTGGCCAAGGCCGCCGAAGTCAATCTGGACGCCCGCGTTTCCCAGGAAGCCTGCCCACTGAACCTGGCCCCGACTTCTTCGACTACCGCCTCCCTGGTACTCGGCGACGCCCTGGCCATTGCCCTGCTGGAAGCCCGCGGTTTTACCGCCGAAGATTTCGCCTTCTCCCACCCGGGTGGCGCCCTGGGTCGCCGCCTGCTGCTGAAAGTGGAAAACGTCATGCACGCAGGCCCTGCCCTGCCCTGCGTCAAACGCGGCACCTCGCTGCGCGACGCCCTGCTGGAAATGACCCAGAAAGGCCTCGGCATGACCGTCGTGATTGAGGATGACGGGCGCCTCGCCGGGGTTTTCACCGACGGCGACTTGCGCCGCACCCTGGATCGCGGCATCGACGTGCGCCAGGCCCTGATCGACGAAGTGATGACCCAACACGGTAAAACCGCCCGCGCCGATATGCTCGCGGCCGAAGCCCTGAAGATCATGGAAGACCACAAGATCAGCGGCCTGGTGGTGGTCGACAACCAAGACCAGCCCATCGGCGCACTGAACATGCACGACCTGCTGCGTGCCGGAGTGATGTAATGGACAAGCAACTGCTGCAACGCGCCCAGGCGGTAAAACTGGCGATCTTCGATGTCGACGGCGTACTCACCGACGGCAAG